>JAIWHJ010000272.1:0-3756 GCA_048629695.1 Promethearchaeota archaeon | reverse complement strand
TGCGTGATCAGGGTTGCCGGCAATAGTAGTCCTATGCCGGTCACCCTGATCACGTTCAGATGCAGTGCTGGGGGACGTTTACGGGGTTTTGAATAGGGAGGGGGCGATATGATGTCGCTGGAGAATTTTGTAAAAATCCGTTCGGTTTCTTGATGCAAATTTTGCGGCTTGAGTTACATTTCCTTTTGTCATTTGAAGCAGGCTTACCAGATACTCCCGTTCAAATTCCATCCGCGCTTCAAGAAAGGTTGGGATTTTTTCGGAATTTTCCCGAATCGTGCTGTTTAGAAGATCTACAGAAATAACCGGCGTTATTGCAAAAACTACAGCCTGCTCCACCACATTTAACAACTGGCGGACGTTGCCGGGCCATGGCGCTGAAAGAAGCATTTCCATCGCATCCGGAGCAAATCCCGTCACTTTTTTCCCGGTACGCTTATTGAGTTTTTCCAGAAAATGCGCTACCAGAATAGGAATGTCCTCACGCCGCTCGGATAGAGGCGGCATTTCCATGGGAACCACGTTCAGTCTGTAAAAAAGATCCTGACGGAACTCACCGTCCTCAATCGCTTTTTCAAGATCGCGATGAGTTGCGGAAATGATTCGCACATCCACATTAACCGATTTGGTTGACCCAACCGGCCGCACCTGTTTTTCCTGGATAACCCGCAAAAGCTTGACCTGGAGTGAAACAGGCATGTCTCCTATTTCATCCAGAAGAAGCGTGCCTCCCTGGGCTGATCTGAAAAGACCGGTATAATTCTGCACAGCCCCGGTAAAAGAACCCTTGATGTGGCCGAACAGTTCAGACTCAAGCAACTCCTCCGGAATGGCGCCGCAGTTCACTGCCACAAACGGCTTTGAAGAACGGGAACTTGCCAGGTGGATTGCCTTTGCCAGCAGTTCCTTCCCTGTTCCGCTCTCCCCGGTGATTAAGACATTGGAATCATTTGCAGCCATAAGTTTTGCCTTGTTCAGCAAATCCTCCATAACCGGGCTCTTGCAAATTATGTCTTTCCGCCATTTGACGTCCACTTCGTCCCTGCCGAATCCGGCCCCGGTCAGGCTGAGCGCCTTTTCAACCTCTAAAAGGAGTTCTTTCCCGTCAAACGGCTTGGTCAGGAAAGAAAAGACCCCTTGTTGTGTGGCGAAAACCGCATCCGGAATAGACCCGTGTGCTGTAAGTATGATGACGGGCAGAGAAGTATTTGCACTCCTGATGGAACCAAACAGCGCCATCCCGTCCATACCGTTCATCCGCAGATCAGTGATCACAACGTGGGGCCTGAAGGTGGGCATCACGCCCTGTGCCTGCTCCCCGCTCAGCGCAACGCTGACCTCATACCCGGCACTGGTCAGACGCATTGAAAGCAGCCGCAAAAGATCCTGATCATCGTCAACTATCAGTATTCTATATTTCTGACCGGCCATTTTGTTATATTATTCCTCGGGAAGACCAACCTTTTCCCTATCTGTGATGATTTCTTCAATATTCTTCAATTCCCGCAACTGCCGCAACAGGATTTTGTTTTGCTTCTGCTCTTTTTCAAGCTTCAGTGTCAGGTTTTTCAGCACATCACGGCTTTCAATTCTGCTGCGCCTTAAAGTTTCAAAATGTTTCCGTGTCTGTGCCAGCTTCAGCCCGGTTTTATTCTGCTCTGAAACCAATGTGTCAAGCACCTTGATCAGCCCAAGAATGTCAGGCCGTCCTCCGAAATTCACGCCTTGAAAACCGGCCAGCAATTCGGATGCATACTCTGTATCACTATATGGTGTTTCCGGCAGTAGCGATAAAAAAATCAGACGCAAACGGTCATCATCGCTGTTATTTTTTTTAAAATAAGGCAGGACAAGATCGTATTCATTTTTAAGTTCATCCTTAGAAAACATTTGGATATAATAATAATATGCAGTCAGGGCGTGGCGCTCTTGTTTTGCAAAACAAATGGACTTGGGTTGATCAGCCTGTTGATCAGCCTGTTGATCAGCCGCGGCGGGTTCCGAACTTCGTGGAATCAGCCCCAAATCGGTAACAGCGCTGCCCTGTCGAACCAATATTGAAAACGGTGCCGGCCCCGCACATCCAGTAAGGGCCGAAACAAGGAATATTAAAATTATTATCCGAATTTTCGAAAATTCAATCAATGTAATTAACCTTTTTGGTAACCGTTTATATTAACGGTAAATGCACTCGAAAATGAGCGCCCGGTTCATTATCCTGCACCAGTTCCAGGGCGCCCCCGTGTGCCAGAACATATTCCTTTGCAATAGCTAAACCCAGCCCCGTGCCCTTGATATGCCCGAGGTTGGGTGCTTGACCTTGAAAAAACGGCTCAAATATCCTCTTATGTTCGTTTGCAGGAATCCCGGGGCCGGAGTCTTTCACATCAAGAACCGCTGAATCATACTGACATTCGAGGGTTATTGCAATAGTGCCGCCGGCAGGAGTAAATTTTACGGCATTTGAGAGAAGATTATCTACAACAGTGTAAAGCCTTTTCCTGTCACCATGCATAATAACAGATTCCAGGTTTATATCCAAGGACAATTCTTTTTTTAGAATAACCGGTTTCTGATCATCTACAACATCGGACACAATTTGGTCCAGAGTCAGTTCAGCCCGGTACAGAACAGTCTCCTTAGCAAGGAGAGTATTAAAGCTGAATAAATTTTCAATCAGCTTCTGTAGTTGTATGCTGTTTTTAATGACAATTGCGGCAATCTCCCGCTGCTGCCCCGTAAGAGGGCCAACCACTTCCTCACCAAGCAATTCCGACCCTTCCCGAATGGAGGCCAGAGGGGTCTTCAGTTCATGAGACACATGCGCCACAAACTTGGCTTTTTCCTCTTCAAGTTCGGCAAGTCTCATTCGGAGCCAATTCAGCCGATCACCCAGAAATTCCAGGTCCTGTGACCCGGTGACCTTTATAGGCGAGGAGAAATCCCCATCCCCGAGCAGAGTGATTCCTTGATCTATCTGCCGAATGGGCCTTGAAATAAGGAGTGAAAAAAGGACAACAAAAAGAATGGTGCAGGAAACAAGGCCTGCCATCTGCCAGATGAGAACCTGCCGCGCTTTGCCGGCAGTATTTTTTAACGCATTGACCTCGTTTACGATAAGTTTACTGCTTTCAGAAAAAATTTTTCTGGCAAGTTCGTTCAGTTCGACAAACTCATCAAGGGCAGCCCTGCCGTCAGCGGAACCGGGAGTATGAATCTTAAATGTCTCAAACAGAGATTCTTCTTTTATTTTAAGGGATTCAAGATTTTTTTTGAATTCCATTTCAAGCGGGAATGCGGCCAGGCGATCAAGGGTCTCCTGGATTTCTTTGTGCTTTTCAACTGCTTCCAACAGCAGATTCTTGTCGCCCAAGACATGATATTGACGGACTTTACGTTCCTGTGACAGAATCTGCTCGATCAGGAGTCGGCTTTCCCGAGTTCCGGCAACAGCGCGGACAACTGTTTTCGCACTTTGCCTGACAAATCGTTCAACAGATATCTCGGCATTGACCAGGGCCACGATCAGGGGCAGCGATACAAACCCGAAACCGAGCAACACCATAAGCAGAAAAGACCTGGGCCGGAAAAATCTCATGGGGGTTCAGGGGTTCAGGGTTCAAGGGTTCAAGGGTTATACGCTCAGTTTGATTGGTTAACCAATTCAACCAATAGAACCAAATATTCCGTCGGCCTACAACCAAAGTGTCCTGTCAACTGGAGCATTCCAGGTTTGTTAACATCTCTTAGGATGGG
>JAIWHJ010000271.1:0-3758 GCA_048629695.1 Promethearchaeota archaeon | reverse complement strand
ATCTCACCGTCCAGAGGATACCAAATGGCCCAGCCCGGTTTGTTTACATGCAGGCATATTTCCTCTCCCGCCTTGAAAACAGCAGGTAGAAAAATCCTGAACATCCCCTCTTCATTGGTTTGACCAAAAGTGCCGGTTTTTTTGATGGTGACCTTTACACCACTTGAAGCAAATGTTTTTTCGTGCTTGTCGACACAATACACAACACCCCTCAACATCCTCTTTGGTTCTTGTGCATAGAGGGCACAGGGAAGCAACAACAATAAGACCAGTCGTTTAATCATGCTTTCTCCTCATCGTATAACTCAAAAAGCTACCCCCAAGATACGGATCATGATTTATGGTTTCAAACCCTTGCTTTCGGGCGCGAAAAACAACTTGCGCCTCCTTGGATGCTTTTACGGTAAACTCAAATTTTCCATGTTCATTTGTTTCATTATGAAGATTATATTCCGGTAACTCAACGATAACACCAATAACAGGTATACTTTGTTCGTCAACTATTTTCCCTGTCAGTTTTTGGCTTATACTGCTATCCGTGTCATTAGACTGAAACTGTTTGACTACTTTTTCCTGAATTTGAAAAAGGAGGGTCACAGCTGTCAGAAGAGCAACCAGGAAAGTGACCCACGTCTGCCACTTACTTAAACACCCTTTCTTAGTTTTTTCCATTGGCGTACCCATTGTTAGACGTAGGCAAGAGGGAAAGTGAACTGGTTTTCATTCACAGAAAGATGAACGCTTACTTTTCATGGAAAACAGGCTGCCGCTATGCAATATAACAGGAGGGCGGCAGCTATAACGGCTGAAAATCCGAAATGGACGGAAAGCACTGCTGCAAGCACGGCGGAAATTACTGACGCGCATCCGTTCACGCCCCACGCCCACGGGATCAGTTCCGGGGCTTTTTTCCCCACCTGTGCCAGGGCCAGTGGAAACGGCATGCCCATGCAAAAGGAAAGCGGCGCGACAAGCATGATTGAGATGAGAATCCTGACACAGAACGGCAGTGTAATCAAGGCGGAGAAAAGTGGTTCAAGCGTAATCAAATATGACAAACCCAGAATCACTATGGCAACGGCTGCAGACAGTACCGCCCCGGCAGGGCCCTTTTTTTCCGCAAACCGTTTTGAGTGTCTGCTTCCCAGGCCTGCAAAAAACAGGAATGCGGTCAGCATTACTGCGGCCGCGTACAGCGGATGATGCAGAAAGAGAATGAATTTCCGGATAAATGCGATTTCAAGAAAAAGAAAGGCCATGCCCACACAAAAGAAAAAGGCAAAAACGCGAAATCGGCTGATACCGCCATCATTCTCCTTATTTCGGGCATTGGTGCGAAGGGCGCGAAGCGGCAGGAGGATAAGCGCCAGGCTCGCAGCCAGGGCCTGAACCAGGGTGGCGATAAGTATCAGATAGCCCCATTCAAGCAGGGGCATGCCACCTCTGCCGCGGCTATCAAGGATCTCCGGCAATGTCCGCCACTTCATGAAATTAAAAAAGTAGGGCCGGTCGTCTGTGGCAGGCCGGATATTGAATTTGTACTGATTCAGGAATTCATCTCTTTTGTTATCAAGCAGCGCTTGTGTGCCCAGAAAAAAATAAGGCGTGTCAAGGATGTTGTAATGGTTTGCCTCTTTGATTGACATACCGTCATAATAGACCACATCAAAGGAGCGCTTGCTGCAGAACTCCTTTATTTTCGCAATATCCCCGGCCGAGTACACGCCGTTTTTGATGAGAAGCGTGCTGGTCTGCCAGCCCCGGATCAGCGCCAGACTCTGCCGAGGATTGGAAATGGAGTTTTGCTCAAGCGCGGTGGCGGCAGTTGCAACGAGTTTTAGAGTGTCGCGTGGCGGAAGCTTGACCCAGCAGCTAATGGCAAGATACCCGTCGGGCGTCAGATGCTTCAGATATTCCTGCAGGGCCTCAACCGTGTATAGATAGCTCTCGTTCAAGGCATGGAGCCCGGCTGAAGAGGGGCCGAAGGAACCAAGGACAGGCGCCTGGATCAGGTCGAAAAGTTGACTGCTGCCGGTGACAAAGCCGCGGGCGTCCCCAGCATGCACGTCCACATTCGGATTGGTGAATATTTTGCCGGCAAACTCTCCGAAATCATCGCGAACCAGTCTGATGATCTGCGGATTGAGTTCCACGGCCGTAATATGTTTCACGTTGTGATAAAGGGCCTGCAGGACCCCGGAACCGCCGCCCGCACCCATAATCAGGACATTTGCAGGCCTGCGTATATGATAAGGCAGGGCCGAGGTCATCTGATCGAGATATGCGATCTGTTCATTATCTCCATTGTAATGAGTGATCGCGGCCAGGCTGTTCCCGTCTGAGAATATTCTGAGTTGCGGCGGCGGTTCCTTATCAGCATTGATGCTCAGTCCCGGTGCATACCGCCACGGGATTACCGGGCTTTCCATGACGTTAACAAGTCCGAGCGGGCTTGAACGTGAGGCAATAATCTCGACTCCTGTTACACGAAGCGCCTGACTCTGGTCTTTGTAAGGAGAAATGACCGGTTTTTTCAGACTGACCGGCAGGAGAGGGATAACAAGCGCTGCCGTCAAGAATGCCAACATCCATTTTCGCGGTCTGAGGCCCATTTCCCACCATGCCACGGCTGCGGCGATCAAACCAGCGGACCCCAGTAGCAGCAGGGAATCCATGGGAAACTTAATTAAGAGCAGCAGTATAATGCCAAGACTGCCGAAACCCGCGCCACACAAATCAAAGGAATAGATCCGGGAAATGTTGTTATGAAAGCGGGCAAGCGCAAGTGCAATACTGTTAGAGGCAAAGAAAAACGGCATGGCCAGTAGAAGATATATTACAAGGAGAGAAATCGGCTGGTTGAAATCCCATAGAATTTCTTCGGGATTAAACGGTATATGCTGGGCTGCCAGAAAGCACGCCACCGAAGATAGACCGAACAGCACGATATTACAGATATAGGCAATGTGAAAGCGAGCAAGCAGCCAACGTCCGGCAAGGGCGATAAACGTTCCACTGACCCCGTAGCCCAGAAGCGCAAGGCTGATGATCATATATGCGAAATGGTGCCACTGGATGACTGAAAACAGTCTGATCAGGAGAATCTCATAAGCCAGAGCGACAGCAGACACAAGGGCAATGGAATATTGGGGCGGACTCGCCGGCATGGAGGATGTTATCATTGCCATGAATTATTAATGGCCTCCTGTTAATGGGACGAACCTGACCGGAAGCAGTTGTTTTGTAGTGACTTTACCTCTGTTGTTCTTTTCAATCAGCACAAGCTGCTGTACCATAAACCGGGTGCCGACCGGGATTATCATGCGGCCGCCGGGCTTTAGCTGACGGATAAGCGGAGGCGGGATATGGCTTGACGCGGCTGTCACTATTACGGCATCAAAGGGGGCGTGCTCCTCCCAGCCGTAATAACCGTCGCCCTGCCTTACCTCCACATTGTCGTATCCGAGCTTTGCCAGTCGTTTCCGGGCCTGTTCGGCGAGTGGTTTCACGATTTCAATCGTGAATACCGTTTTTACCAGTTCTCCGAGAATCGCAGCCTGGTAGCCTGACCCTGTGCCGATCTCCAACACCTGATCCTCTTTTCCAATATTTAACAGGTCGGTCATTATAGCAACAATATATGGCTGGGAAATTGTTTGTCCGTGGCCAATGGGCAACGGCCGGTTTTCATAAGCAAACCTGCGATAGCTCGCGGGCACGAATTCATGCCTCGGCACAGTGGCCAGGGCCGACATTAC
>JAIWHJ010000270.1:0-3780 GCA_048629695.1 Promethearchaeota archaeon | reverse complement strand
TGAGCTTAGGGCTCGGCAAAAAATAAATTGTACTTCTTGGCATCTTCATTATGTGAAACGGAAGTGGGACTTTAGTCCCGCCTTTTGAGGGATGCAGTGGCTGTGTTGGACTAAAGTCCCACTTCCGACAAATATAACAAAATAGCATTTTATTTTTTGCCGAGCCCATAATTGGAAAGCTATATTGTTTCTATCTGTCTTTGAGTAAACACTCTCTCATTTTGATGGTCATCCAAAGTCTGAAGCAAATAATTGTTTCAATGGTTCCACAATTTGAGCCAGCTCGGATATCGGAACAGTTTCAAAGGAGATGCCGTTTTTTTCCGCCTCTATTCTAAAAACATTCTCCGCTGGAAATTCTTCCGGAACAATTAATTTTTTAGACCATTGGCTTTTGGCATCCCAAGCCTTTCTGAAAAGGATTTCAACAGCCCTTTCGAGCGGGGCTTTATCCACTCCCTTTGATAATACGTGACCAAAGACATATGAGCTAGCCGCATCCATAAGCACATAAATATCATAAGGGCCATCTTTTACAAATAAATTTGTTTTGTTGATTTTGACGGCTATCCACACTTCATTTACTTTAAACTGATCGGGTGTAAGCATTATGAAATTTCCTTATTTAAGTAACAATTTCCGCCATAAATATAGGCAGATTAATATAATCAAAAACTCAAAATGCACTTTGACTACAGCAAAATGTTTAAAATTGCCTTTCGTCACCAACAGGCCGCCTAAAAACAAACTTCCGAGCATGATAAGTAAGGCGTGAAACCAAAGCATATTTATGAAGCCCCAAATCACTACTGCAATATATGGGATAAAAACTAGGGAGTCTAAGCGGGATTGAAAATATTTCTGGTCCAGATTTATAGAGTCTGTATCGATGTTCAATCCAGGCCCGAAACGCATTATGAACTGAATACGTACAATAAGACCATACACAATCATACCTATTACAAATGCCGAGGAGTCCATTTTGACACTTTTTTATAGCCACAGGAATCGGGTGTTACATTTTTTTGGCCTGTCGGGCGATGATTTCGGGCACGGAATCCAGGGCCTCGGGAAGTTTGTCCACCATGGTACCTCCGGCCTGGGCCATGTCCGGCCTTCCGCCGCCTCTGCCGCCCACTTTGGCCGCCACTTCCTTTACAATATTGCCGGCATGAAATCGTTTTGTCAGGTCTTTGCCGACAATTGCAAGCAGGGCGACTTTGCCCTGGAATTCGCCTCCCAGAACGGCGATCCCGGCGCCAAGCTTGTCACGCACACGATCGCCCATCTCACGCAGGGTCCTGGGTGAATCAAGGAGCACCCGGCTGGTGACGACCTTTACGCCTTCAACTTCCAGGCCTTTTTCAATCATCTGATCAAGATCGGTTAGACTCAATCGGGTGGTCAGCCTGTGGACCTCCTTTTCCAGTTCTTTTTGCCTTGCAAGGAGTTTCTCGATCCTGGGCACAATATCATCGGGTGATATTTTGAGGGTATCGGCCAGACCATATAGCGTATTAACCGTGTTCTGAAACCTGGAAAAGGCTCCCTGGCCGGTGATTGCCTCGATCCTTCGAATCCCGGCGGCAATTCCGGTCTCATTTAATATCTTTAAAAGACCGATCTCGCCCGAGTTCCGAACATGGGTTCCGCCACAGAGTTCCCTGCTGTAAGAACCAAGGGAAACGACCCTCACGCTTTCGTCATATTTTTCTCCAAAAAGGGCCGTGGCGCCTCCCTTAATCGCCTCCTCCCTGCCAAGGAGTTCTGTTTCAACCGGAATGTTCTCCCGGATTTTTTTATTGATCATGTTCTCGATCCGGCGGATCTCTTCAGTTGAAAGGGGTGAAAAATGTGTGAAATCAAAACGCAGCCTGTCAGGCCCAACCAGGGAGCCGGACTGTTTCACGTGCTCTCCGAGTACGGACCGTAAGGCCGCTTGCAACAGGTGGGTTCCGGTATGGTTGCGCTCAATGGACTTTCTGTGCGGCTCGGCCACGACAAGCTCCACATCATCACCGCACGAGATCGATCCTTGAGATACTACGGCCCTGTGCAGGACAAGTCCGCCTGCCGCGGAAACGGCATCTTCCACAACGGCCCGGCCCGATGAGCTTTTAATCTCACCCTTGTCACCAATCTGACCGCCCGATTCCGCATAAAAAACAGTCTCGGGACAGGCAATCATTACATGGTCATTCTGATTGCACACTGTGACCGATTCGCCTGAATCATTTATTATCCCGCTAACCGTCGAACAAAGGGCAAGGCCGGCATAGCCTTTAAACGTGGTCTTTTCTCCCGCCTGAATCAGGGCCTGCACGCCGCTTGACATCTCGTCCAGACCGGCGCCCTTCCACGATTTGCGCGACTGCTCCCTCTGCGCCTCCATTGCCGAATTAAACCCTGGTTCGTCAATTGTAAGCCCGGCTTCCAGCGCCATATCTCTTACAATGTCTACAGGGAACCCGTAAGTGTCATAGAGTTTAAATATGAAATCGCCCGCGATCCGCCCGGAATTATCCGAAAGATCACCGGAAGCGGCCTTGACCCGCCCGATTTCTTTGGTCAACATGGTGAGACCGTTGTCAATGGTCTCTATAAAACGCTCTTCCTCGTTCCGCACTACCTTGTCGAGCAGTTTACCTACATCCTCAAGATGCGGCCAGGCCCCTTTCATCCGGTTTATGACCTCAGCCGCCACGTCTGACATGAAAGGTCTGAACAGTCCCAGGGTGCGGCCGTATCTCACGGCCCGGCGGATAACCCTGCGAAGAACGTATCCCCGCCCCTCGTTTGAAGGCAGAACACCGTCCGCAACCAGAAAGGCGGTTGCACGGCTGTGATCCGCGATGACACGGAAGGCGGTGTCGAGTTGATCGTTATCACCGTATGACTTGCCGGCAATCCGGCCAATTTTGTCAATGATCGGGGTAAAGAGGTCGCAGTCAAAATTAGAATTTTTACCCTGAACAACAGCGGCAATCCTCTCAAGCCCCATTCCGGTGTCAATGCTCGGCTTGGGCAGGGGTGTCATTTTCCCGGATTCATCCCTGTAAAACTGCATAAAGACCAGGTTCCAGAGTTCAAGATACCTGTCACAGTCACAGCCTGCTTTACACTCCGGCCGCCTGCACCCGATCTCCGGGCCCTGATCAAATAATATCTCGGAACAGGGCCCGCATGGACCTGTATCGCCCATGGCCCAGAAATTATCCTTTTTCCCAAGCCTGACAATCCTTCCATCAGGCAGCCCATCCATTTTCTCCCAAAGGGAAAAGGCTTCATCATCCTCTTCAAATACCGAGACCCATAATTTTTCCTTTGGGAGACCCATGACGTCTGTCAAAAATTCCCATGCAAATTGAATGGCCTCTTGCTTAAAATAGTCGCCAAAGGAAAAATTACCAAGCATCTCGAAAAAGGTGTGATGCCGCGCCGTATATCCGACGTTTTCAAGATCATTGTGCTTCCCGCCCGCCCTTACACAGCGCTGCGAGGTTACGGCGCGCACATAATCCCGTTTCTCCTCGCCCATAAAGACCCGTTTAAACTGCACCATGCCCGCATTGGTAAAAAGCAGGGTAGGATCATCATGAGGAACAAGGGGAGACGAATCAATAACAGCGTGTCCCTTGTCCTTAAAATATTTAATAAATTTCCTGCGTATCTCGTTTCCAGTCATGTCTGTTTCTAGGTTATGGGTTGCTGGTTTCAGGTTTTGATTTCTCCGGTTCCGACGGTGCCTGGTTATGAAGAGAGAGTCCGCAGCCCATGAGG
>JAIWHJ010000269.1:0-3799 GCA_048629695.1 Promethearchaeota archaeon | reverse complement strand
CGATATTTCCTCCGTCCGTTGCCGAAGTGGCAACGGCAATCCCGGCATTTATCGGCTATACCGAAACGGCAAAATTTCAGGGCAAGAATCTGGCCGGTAAGGCGGTAGAGGTGCCATCCCTTGCTGAGTTTGAAGAACGCTTCGGCAAGGGACCCGACATTAATCTCAACAAGGTCACTCTCACCGAAAACAACACGGTCAGTAAAGTTGAGTCACGTACGACCTTCCTGCTCTATGACAGCATCCGCCTCTATTTTTCTAATGGTGGCGGTCGTTGCTACATTGTTTCGGTAGGCCAGTACGGCAAGAGCCCACAGGATGAAATCAGCAAACAAGACATCGAAGGAGGCCTTGCTGTCATTGCCAGGGAAGACGAACCCACCATGCTTCTTTTTCCCGATGCGACGCTGCTTACCGGGACCAAGCTCTACGAGCTGCAACAAGCCGCTCTCAAACAGGCCGCTGACCTGGGAGATCGCTTTGTCATCATGGACCTGCTGGAAAAGGATGATGCGACAGCCAAGGAAGAATACAAAGAATTCCGCAACAATGTCGGCATTAACAACCTGGCCTATGGCGCATCCTACACGCCGCACCTCAAGACCGGGCTGCCCAGGGAGGTAAAGTACCGCAATACTATTAAAAAGCTCTACAAGTATGGCGGCGAGACGAGCCTGGATAAACTGACCGATGAGCCGGAAATCAAGACAACCATCACCTCCATGGAAAATATCATTGCCGATGCCGAAATCCTGCAAGATATCGTGGGTGGTATCAAAAGCGATAAGACCTCACTGCAGGAAGCCTATCAGGCAAAGGTCAACTCCTTTAAGGATGTTGTCAACAACAATTCCGCCACTGCGGCAGCCGTCCGCACCGCCTTTAAAGAGCTGTGTACCCTCTGTTATGATGTCCTGCGTCTGGTCTTTGATGACCTTGCAAGTGACAGCGGCCCCCTGCAGGGAGAAGGTCCGGAAAGTCTCCATTACTTTCTTGCCAGCAATTTCGCTGCAGAGTTCAGTGATATCGCAAAAACACTCAACGCCTATCTCAAAAATGCAGGTCATGCCGACTTAAACGAAATGTATACAACGTTCACCTGGAACGCGGCTGACTGGTCAACGGTTACCGACAGCTCCGCCACGCCGCCAAAAACCTTTGACTGGACAGCCTCTGACTGGACCGATCTGTTTGACAGCGCTAATGTCACGGAGAATACGAGCATATACGGCGGCGGCACATCTGCCAGGGAAAGGCTCAGCAGTGCCGAGCCTTCCATCCGCAAAGAGTTTATGAGACTGAGCGACGCGGTTGGTGACCTGCTGCTGTCAGCGGAAAACCTGGAAAAGAAAAAGGAAGAACTTCTTCTTCAGCAGATGCCGACCTACAAGAACATCGTCACGGCCATCAAGGAAGACTTAACGATCGTACCGCCGAGCGGCGCCATTGCCGGAATCTACTGCTATGTGGACAAGACGCGCGGCGTCTGGAAAGCCCCTGCAAATGTCAGTTTGAGCAATGTAGCCGGTCTGACTGAACGAATAGACAACCAGGAACAGGCAGACCTGAACGTTGATGTTAATGGCGGAAAATCCATTAATGCCATCCGTGCCTTTGCAGGACGCGGCATACTCGTCTGGGGGGCTCGGACCTTGGCCGGCAACGACAATGAATGGCGCTACATACCTGTTCGCCGTTTTTTCAACATGGTGGAGGAATCAGTGAAAAAATCCACCAACTGGGCTGTCTTTGAACCAAATGACGCCGGCCTGTGGACCAAAATCAAGGCCATGATTGAAAACTACCTGACCCTCAAATGGCGGGACGGGGCACTGGCCGGTGCTAAACCCAATGAAGCCTTCTTTGTCAATGTCGGTCTGGGTACCACCATGACCCAGCAGGACATTCTCGAAGGGAGGTTGATTGTGGATATCGGCATGGCGGTTGTCCGCCCGGCCGAGTTCATCATCCTGCGCTTTATGCATAAAATGCAGGAATCATAGTGGGAACCAGGCCCAGCCTTTTACCCACAAATAAATATATCGTTAATTATCAGTTAGTTATTCACAATTGATTATTGACAATTTGTTTTGATTTTTGATGTATGTGTGCTCTATCTGCATGAAATAATAATCAATAATCAATTGCTAATTTTCAATTATTAATGGGGCATGAGACTTATGGGTAAAGGGGTAGACCCAGCCTAAACAATGGACAGCATATTAATTTTTGACAAGAAAGGAACACTATTATGGCACTTCCACTTCCGGGATTTCATTTCACAGTAGAATGGGGAGGCACCAACATAGGATTTTCCGAGGCCTCCGGGCTGACCATGGAAATCCAGCCCATCGAGTATCGCGACGGTGCCAGCAGCGATTTCAATACCATCAAAATGCCGGGTCTGCCGAAGACCGCCAACATTGTACTGAAACGCGGCATTGTCGATGCTGACAAGGATTTTTTTGAATGGCTGAATAAAACCAAGATGAACAAGGCCGAGCGCCGTGATGTAACTATAAGCCTGCTCAACGAGGAGCATGAGCCGGTGATGACCTGGAAGGCGACCAACTGCTTTCCAGTGAAAATAGAAGGCCCGGGTCTGAAGGCAACCGGCAATGAAGTGGCCATCGAAACCCTGGAACTGGCCCATGAAGGGCTGGCTATTCTGACCTAGAAACAATGAGCTACTACCCGCCAGTCGCCTTCCATTTTAAGGTCGAAATCAGTCTTGACGGACTGCACGAACATGATGTGCGGTTCCAGGAAGTTTCCGGTCTTACCCAGGAGCTTGGGGTGGAACAAGTTGTTGAAGGCGGTGAGAACCGCTTTGAGCACAGGCTTCCGGCCCGTGGAAAATTCGGCAATCTGGTCTTGAAACGTGGAATGCTGACCGAATCCGGGGTGATCAAATGGATTAAAGATGCCATTGAGAACTTTGAGTTCAAGCCTGCGGATGTGCTGGTTACGTTATTGGATGAAGAGCACAACCCATTGGTTTCCTGGAGTTTTGTTGCTGCATGGCCGGTAAAATGGAGTCTGGGCGCTTTTGATGCAAAAAAAAATGAGGTTGTGGTGGAAACCCTGGAGCTGGCTTACAGGTATTTCACCAAGGTTGAAAAATAGTTAAAAAATTAAAGAAACATGGGTTTAAAAAGCTACTACTTCGGTTCACAACTATTCAATTCATAGGGGGATTTATTCTATTCTTCTTGGTTTTAATTCCTTCAATCTCAATTCCAACGATGTGGATAGGACTTGCATTTTCGGAATTCTTTGGAGGCGCGAGTGTATTTGGAGTTATAATGCAGACACTACCTATTGATGAGGATGAAGTAAAAAAGATTGAATTTACTCGCAAAAAGTTTTTTTTTAAGTTATAATATAATAGAACATAATAAAATAACAATCAGGTGGAAAAATATGATAACTGACCTTTTTAAACCTGCCTGGAAAAGCAGCTCAGTTGAGAAACGCCTGAAAGCCATTTCTGAAATGGATGCTGCAAGTTCAGAGAAGCAGAAGATACTGACTCAACTGGCGACTGATGATGCCGATGTTTCAATTTGTTTTGCTGCAATTCAGAAGTTATCGTCTGCCGCTATTTTGCATGAAATGTCGATAAAGCATAATAATGACTCAGTTCGTGTTGAAGCTGAGAAAAGGCTTAATGAGTTAATTTCTGCAGGGGCTTCTCTTGATAAAGATGGATACCGCGATTTGTTAAACCAGTATCCAGCATTGACTGTGCGCGTTGCCGCCTATGCTGAGTCACCTTCAGTTAGAACTGAAGCCATAC
>JAIWHJ010000268.1:0-3813 GCA_048629695.1 Promethearchaeota archaeon | reverse complement strand
GGGCAAGAAGTTCAGGAATTCCGCGAATTTTATTTTTTCTGTGTTCCATAGTAATCACGCATTCTCGAGTTTTTTAATTTAATCATTCAACCCGACCTGTCCGGCTGAATTTCCGTCTTGCGGGAATGACGGTGAGATTGATCAGCTTGCAGCTTTTATGTCAAGAATTATTTTTCGAAAATTCAACTATGTCTTGTAACCCGCAAAAGAGAAACTCGAAAAAGATCGTCGTGGCCATGAGCGGCGGGGTTGACAGTTCGGTTGTTGCCGCCATGCTGAAACAGGATGGACTTGACGTGCGCGGGGTTTTTATGGCCACGGCACAGCCGGATCAGGCTGCGCGGATCGAAAGTGTTAAAAAAATCGCTGCGCTTCTTGATATCCCGCTTGATGTGGTGGATCTTGCCGACGATTTTGAGAATAAAATTCTTTCTTATTTTACCAGCAGTTATTTGAAAGGAATAACGCCCAACCCGTGCGTTGTATGTAACAGCGAGATCAAGTTCGGAGCGCTTATGGAACGTGCCTGCGCCGATAAAACAAGGCTTATGGCAACCGGTCATTATGCCCGTATTGTCCAGGACCCGGAAGGACATTTCCGATTGTTCAAGGGATTTGACCCCGGCAAAGACCAGTCATATTTTTTAAGCGGACTGACCGGTGAACAGCTTTCCCGCATATGTTTCCCTTTGGGGGAATACAATAAAAAAGAGGTCTGCAAACTTGCAGAAAAATTCGGTTTACCGGATTTTCCGGAAGGCGAAAGCCAGGACGTATGTTTTCTTAATGATAACAATGTCCGTGATTTTTTGAAAACCAGGACAGGAAAGGGACAGTCCAAAGGATCGATCGTCACAATGTCCGGCAGGGAGATAGGGCGTCATGACGGGATCTACGGCTTTACGATCGGACAGCGGCGAGGCTTGGCCGTTCCTGATGCTACACCCTATTACGTTGTCCGGCTCGATACAAACGGGAATAAAGTAGTGGTTGGCAAAAAACAGGATTTGTGGCAGGATCATCTCCTGACACGGAATGTGAACTGGATTTCCGGTAGATGTCCCGGAATGCCTTACTCATGTAATGTCAAAATCCGGTACAGGGACAATGAGGCCCAGGCGGTTGTTGATCACGGCCCTGACAACATGTTTCAGGTTAAATTTTCCAAATGCCGGCTGGCCGTCACGCCGGGTCAGTTTGCTGTTTTTTATAACCAGGATGAAGTAATAGGCATGGGTGAGATTGTAAGTGATTAATAACAAAAAACCTATTGTTGCCGTGACCACCCTTGGTTGCAAGGTCAACCAGTTTGAGTCCGCCTCTTTTCTGACCAGCCTGGAGGATCAGGGTGTCACGGTAGTGCCGTTTTTTCAGCCTGCCGACATTTATATTGTCAACACGTGCACTGTCACGGGAAAAGCTGCAGCCCAGTCCAGGCAGCTTGTGCGGCGTGCGCTTCGCACAAATCCCGAGGCCAAAGTTGTTGTAACAGGATGCTGCGCCCAGGTGGATTCAAAGATGTTCACGGAAATATCCAAGGATTCCATATGTGTGGTCGGCAACGGAAACAAGCATCAGTTGGTTGATATTGCTCTTTCAGATGAAAAAAATGATCCTGATCTGTTTTTAGGGGACATTTCAAAGGAAAAAGAGATATGCTTTCTCCCGGTCAGGAAGTTTACAGGCCGCACCAGGGCATTTCTCAAGATCCAGGACGGTTGCAACTGCTTTTGCTCATATTGTATTATTCCATATTCACGCGGCCGCAGCCGGAGTCTGTCACCTGAAAAGGTGGTTGAACAGATGGAAGTGTTTGCACAAGAGGGCATACGGGAAATAGTGCTTACAGGCATCCACTTGGGTTATTACGGCAAGGATCTTAATCCGCGTCTTTGCCTGCTTGAACTCCTTGAGATATTAGATAAGCAGGAATTGCCGATTCGGTATCGCATCAGTTCGTTGGAACTCACTGAAATTACGTCTGAAATGCTGCAATTTATTAAACAATCGAAAAAATTTATGCCACATCTTCACATCCCGCTTCAAAGCGGCGACAATTCTATTCTCAAGAAAATGAACAGGCGTTATACCGCGGAAATGTACGTGGAAACCATGGAAAGGGTAAACAATTTTTTGCCCGAGGCCGCGGTTGGCGTGGATGTGCTTGTCGGATTTCCCGGCGAGGACGATCATGCATTTTTAAACACCCTGGAATTACTTGAATCACTGCCCGTTGCTTACCTGCACGTCTTTCCTTTTTCAAGGCGGCCCGGCACCCCGGCGTATACAATGGAGGACCAGGCGCCCAATAAAATAAAAAAAGAAAGGGTTGCTCTTCTCCGCGAACTGGATCATAAAAAGCGGGTCGTTTTTTACGGTCGTAATGTGGGCCGGGTTCATCGTGTGCTGGCAGAGAGCGCTAAAAACCAATTCCGCATGATGAAGGGCTTTACGGAGAATTATATTCCTGTCTATTTTCAGGCGCCGGGCAGCGCCGTCAACCAGGTGTTCGACGTTAGAATCGAACGGTTGATGGATAAAACTGTTTTTGGTATGGTTACGTCTTGAAATGATGAATGATGAATGATGAATGGTGAAAAGCAAGCCAAGAATATTTGATTACAAATCTGAAACCTGAATACCGGGTGATGTAAACATGATTGGTGAAATTATTGCAATAGGAGATGAGCTTACTTCCGGCAGAATTTTGAATTCCACCAGTTCCTTTGCGGCGGGTCATCTCTTTGCAGCCGGACATGAGGTCATTGCGATGTCCACTGTGGGCGATACGCCGGACATGATCGGCGAGGCATTGCATAAGGCATTGAACCGGGCCGATTTCATAATAGTAACCGGCGGATTGGGCGCGACAAGTGATGATTTGACCAACGAGGCGGTATCAATGGCCCTGGAACGGCCCTCTACATTTCGTCCGGAGATCATTGAAAAAATGCGCTCGGCAGGGCATATTCATTCGAAATGCCCGCATGGAGGATGTGGAGGAAAACGGTCTCTTGAAAAACTGGCATGGCTGCCCGAAGGAGCCCAGGTGTTAAAACCTGAGGCAAGAATGGCGGGTTATCTCCTTGTTCATGATAATAAACCGATTTTTTTCCTGCCCGGCGTGCCCCATGAGATGAGAGAATTAATGCTGGACATCGTGCTTCCGTGGCTTTCAGACCGGGACGGACAGAATGCCAGGCAGGTAGTTCAAAAAATTTACAGGGTCTTTGGCCAACGCGAAATTGAGATAAACAGGAAACTGGCCGGGCTGGAGCAGCAGTATCCCGGAATACGCGTGGGCTATTATCCGGTGTTCCCGGAAGTCCATATCAGTATAACCGTGACCGCTTTGGACCGTAAAGAGGCGGATTCTCTGTTCAGGCAGTGTGACGCAGACATTCAGGCAACTCTGGAGCCCTTTGTTTACGGGGCGGGCGAAGAAACAATGGAGGCGGTTGTCGGCAAGTTGTTGACTGATCATAATAAGTGCCTGGCAACGGCTGAATCCTGTACCGGAGGACTGGTTGCTCACAGGATTACCAGGGTGCCGGGCAGTTCAGGCTATTTTTTCGGTGGAATTGTTGCGTACAGTAATTCGATCAAGGAAAGCCTTCTGGGCGTGGACAGAGATGTTTTAAAAAAGCACGGCGCGGTCAGCGCTCAGACTGCCGGGGCCATGGCAAAAGGGGGCAGACATGCAACCGGAGCGGATATCTGTATCTCTGTTACCGGAATTGCCGGTCCTGACGGCGGCACTTCGGAAAAACCCGTAGGTACCGTGTACATGGGGCTTGCCGATTCAGAAGAGAC
>JAIWHJ010000267.1:0-3814 GCA_048629695.1 Promethearchaeota archaeon | reverse complement strand
ACAACGATTTCTGGTGGTACGAAAATATGGACAAGAAGGTAAGTCCTCAATAGATTAGGGTAAAACATCTGGATTCTCGCTTTCGCGGGAATGACAGTTAGAGTGACTTTCCCGCCTGAAGAGAGCGAACAAAGCGCTTTTGGACCAAATATTTCTGCAACGTTAGGGTTTATTTTGACCGGATTTGACAAAAACGTATTGCAAGCTCTGTTGAACATTGAAATCTTAACATCGTCCATTTTTTCGGGGAGTTGCGTACGTTTTATACGAGTATCCCCGCACCTACCCTGCATCGGTCTTTTGGAACGAATCAAACCGGTACAGAAAAAATTAAGGAGGCACTCATGATCCCTTGCCAGCGTGATATGTTCGATCTTCCTGAAAATGTCGCTTATCTGAATTGCGCTTTTACCTCGCCGTTGCTCAAGGCTGCCCAACAGGCCGGCCGGACCGCAATACAGGCAAAAGCAAATCCCTGGACCATTACGTCCGGTGATTTTTTTTCCACAGCGGAAAATGCGCGAGAGCTGTTTGCGCGGCTGGTCAGTTGTAAACCCGACGACGTGGCCCTCGTACCCGCTGTATCTTACGGCATTGCCCTCGCTGCCAGAAATTTGCCGGTCGCACGGGGCCAGGTTATTCTTGTTCTACAGGATCAATTTCCCTCAAACGTATACTCCTGGATGCGTGTGGCGCACGAAAAAAATGCCTCAGTCAAGACCGTTCAGCGCCCTGAAGACAGTGATTGGACGCCGGCCGTACTTGAAGCTATCGATACTAACACCGCGATCGTTGCGGTACAGAACTGCCACTGGACCGACGGCACACTGCTTGACCTTGTTAAAATCGGCGAAAAATGCCGGTCCATCGGAGCAGCCCTTGTTGTGGACGGCATCCAGTCCGTCGGGGCTATGCCTTTTTCAATAGACACGGTCCAACCCGATTTCCTTGTGGCCGCATCACACAAATGGCTACTGGGTGCCTACAGTTTCGGATTTTGTTATGTAGCACCGAAATGGCATGGGGGAATGCCTCTGGAGGAAAACTGGTTCAACCGCGCCGGTTCAGAAGACTTTGCCCGTCTGGTTGACTATCGTGAGGGTTACCAGCCGGGAGCAAGGCGGTATGACCAGGGCGAAGCGAGCAGTTTTATGCTTTCCCCGATCGCTGCTGCCGGGCTCAAACAAATATTGGAATGGGGCGTCGAGAATATTGCAGAGACGCTGCGGGGCAAAACCGATGTGATCGCCAACCGTGCGCAGCAGATGGGCCTTTCCGTTGCACCGGCCCATGTGCGGGCTCCGCACCTGATCGGGGTATCCAAGCCCGGCGGTTTCAGAGAGGATTTGCCGGTCCTCCTGGCACAGGATAATGTATTCGTCAGTGTCCGTGGAGAGTCCATCCGCATATCACCGCACTTATACACCACCGATGAGGATATTGACCGTCTTTTCACCGTCCTTGAAAAGGTAACTTAAAAAAATCCGGTATTTATTTCATCCTCACCCCCTCGACTCCGTAACAGTGTTTATAGGCAAGGCTTGTTTCAAATTTCCTCGGTGTTAAGCCTATTGAACAATGAATATCGCTCAAACAGCTCTATAAGCTCCTTTTTTAAAAAATCGGCATCATCCATTGCCTTCAAGTATTTGGTCTTGAGAGAACTGATCTTATCCATTGATCTTAAATACTCCTCACGGAGTGTTGCGATTCCCTTCTCAATACCCATCTCATATTCATCTTTCAGTGAGCTAACCCCGATTAAATACTCTTTTTTCAGGGAAACAAGCTTTTCAAGGGCCTTTTCATATTCGCGCCTTAATCTGCCTGCCCCTTTCTCTTCAGCGCACAGGTATTGCTTTTGCAGTTCCTGCAGCAAATCCTTTACTGAAATTATTTTATCAACCCTAAAGGCATTGCTTCCGGCAAAGGCAAAACCATTCTCCAGATCCCCTCTTCTGGCATTATCAAGCGCCAGGGAGATACAATAGGGCGCGGTTTTGATTTCGCAGCTTTTGAGGCATCTCCAGGCACACTTGTGGCCCATCTTTTTCCCTGCTGAAATATCCATCAAGAATTTGTTCCGGATAGCCCGACCCGGCATGCCGACAGGGCTTTTGATAATTTCTATATCGCCTTCCTTGCAAGAGATATAGGCCTCCTTGAATCTGATATCAGCGTCACATTCATGTGTGGCCACGAACCTTGTCCCCATCTGGACACCGCTCGCCCCAAGTTTGAAAAGGTTGTAGATATCAGCACCCGTAAAAACGCCTCCTGCGGCGATTACAGGTATGGCCCTGCGAAATTTATCCTCATAGGTCTTTATCTCGGCAACAACATCGGGCAAAATACGTTCAAGCGCAAAATCAGGATCATCGATTTGGTCCTCTTTAAATCCCAGGTGCCCACCTGCTTTTGGCCCCTCCACAACAACACCATCCGGGATATCCTTATATTTTTTCAACCAGGACCTGAAAATAATCTCGGCTGCCCTTGCAGAGCTTACAATAGGGAGCACTTTGACTCTGGCTGATCTGAGCTCTTCAACAGGGATTCCCTTAATCGGGAGTCCTGCTCCGAGGAAGACCATATCGACCTTTTCTTCGATTGCGACCATTAGAAGCGCATGGAAATCACTCACAGCCACCATAATGTTGACCCCAATGATGCCCGAGGTCTTTTCTTTTGCCTTTCTTATCTCTTTTCTTAGGGCTATTACATTGGCATCTCTGTGTCTGGCATAATAATCAGGGTCAAGCATCCCTATTGAATTTGCGGCGATTACGCCTATGCCGCCTTCATTCGCCACTGCAGAAGCCAACCCTGAAAGGGATATTCCAACCCCCATTCCTCCCTGAACAATGGGAAGTTTTGCAACAGAATCACCGATTCTTAGTTTAGGGATCTGGGACCATCGAATCCTGGAAAGATCAAACCTTGGCCATTCTATATTGCTGAGGTCTATTTTTGGTATCTGCAACTCTGATATTTTACTGAAATCAAACAATTGATTCTCCTTCCCTGGAAGAAAAAACAACAACTGGCTGTCTCTCCCACCGACAAGGGGGAAATTAGGACACATGCCTATCCGGTTGACACAGGGAGTTGGCCATGGCCGCCAATCGTGGATCTCATCATCTCGAATTTTTAAAGTGCCGGTCGGTGGACACACATAAAGGCGATGTCACGCACAAACATCTACAGGCTATACCCGAATAAGTCCATATTCTCGTTCAAAAAGGCGCTCGCGACGATCAGTTTGCCTGTGAGCACTGGCCTTAGCTAACAATGTTAATGGCTGGCCAGGATGTAAAACAGTGTATGGCGGTGAATAGATCCATCGAAATCCAGAGGAGCGCGAACCTGTGTCAACCGGATAGGCATGTCAATTTATTCAAGAGGGCGTTAAAAATGAAAAGAAAAATTACAGGTTTTGTTCTAGGTTGCTTGTTCATGTTTCCTTTGGTTTTCCCATTACATATCGCTTCAGCACAGGATTTGACGTTTCTTTCGTTCCAGAATCCTGAAATGATTTCCTTTGATCTTTTGTTCAAGCAATATATGGCGTCTTACAAAATATTTATTGAAAAAGATAAAGGCAGCAGAAGTTGAAACAGCTAAATACCACGATACTTATAAAAGGTCTGTTATTGGTGATTTAACAGAACTAACACCTAATGGAACGCCAAAGATTAAATCTCAAACCTTCGTTGATGATGTGATGAAGCGTGATAATACTGAGATTGATGACTTTTTTGAGGTCATCGGCGATAACCCTGACTTAAAAATGAAATGGAAGCAGGGCATTGGT
>JAIWHJ010000266.1:0-3818 GCA_048629695.1 Promethearchaeota archaeon | reverse complement strand
GGTGGAAGCCACCCCGATCTCAGGCCCGGCATGGGTATAGATAGTGCCGTCCGACTCCCGGGTTATCGTGCTTCCCACCACATTACAGATAGAGATAACCCTGGCGCCCATTTCTTTGGCCAGCCTGAGCCCTGCCAGTGTGTCCGCAGTCTCGCCGGACTGGGAAATCGGTATCACAATGACACTCTCGTCCAGCAGCAGCCTGCGATAGCGGAACTCCGAGGCAATATCCACTTCAACCGGAATGCGCGCCCATTTTTCGATCCAGTACTTGGCCACCAGGGCCGCATGCCATGATGTGCCGCAGGCAACAAGAGATATCCGCTTGATACCAGCCAGTTCCGCATTACTTAAACCTATTTCGGGAAGAGTGACATGCCCGGTTTCAGGTTCCAGCCTGCCCCTGAATGTATTAAGCACTGCCTGGGGCTGCTCAAAGATCTCCTTTAGCATAAAATGCTTATAACCGGCCTTTTCCGCCATACCGGCATTCCATTCAATGGTCTGGACATCCTTTTCCACCGACCGGCCGCTGTCCAGATCCATGACCTGCCAATCGCCCAGCTTAAGAGTTGCAATTTCCCGGTCATCAAGAAAAATGATCTCCCGTGTATACGGCAAAAGCGCGGGTATGTCGGAAGCCATGAAACATGCCCCTGAATCATGAACTCCAAGAACCAAAGGACTCTGATAGCGGGCCGCGATCAGCATATCCGGCTGCCCTGTCCACATCACACCCAGGGCATACGAGCCGTCCACTTTATGAAGCGCCTTTTTGACGGCCTCAACCAGATCACCTTCCAGGCTGTCTTCAATAAGGTGAGCCAGTACCTCTGTGTCTGTTTCCGAGGTAAATATATGGCCTTTGGCTTTAAGCTCCTGCCGCAGGGAATGGTAATTCTCAATAATTCCGTTGTGGACCACGACCAGATTGCCGGAACAGTCGCTGTGGGGATGTGCGTTTGCCTCTGAGGGCGCCCCATGCGTAGCCCACCTGGTATGTCCAAGACCGATATTACTCCCGGATTCTTCCTCCTGCTCAAGAAGTTCCTCAAGATTTGAAAGCTTTCCTTCAGAACGGCGCTTCACAAGCCGGCCATCTAAAAGATAGACGATTCCCGCTGAATCATATCCGCGGTATTCCAGCCTTTTGAGTCCCTCCAGGATGATGGGCACCACCCTTCTTTTCCCAATGTATCCAACAATTCCACACATAATTATTCGACCTCTTTTAGGGCGAACCCTTAAGACCCTACCGTGACCCTCTTTGAAACAGCACGGTCTTAATTGTTTGAAAAACGATCACAAGATCCATCCACACGGACATATTTTTAATATAATAAAGGTCATACTCGAGCTTTCTTAATGCATCCTCTTCTGATGCGCCATATGGATAGCATATCTGAGCCCATCCGGTAATTCCAGGCTTAATATTGTGTCTTAATGAATAATAGGGAATATTTTGGGCCAGCTGCTCCACAAATACCGGTCTCTCGGGACGCGGCCCCACAAAACTCATGTCACCTTTAAGCACACCCCACATCTGAGGCATCTCATCTATGCGAACCCTGCGGATAAAACTCCCGACTCTTGTCACACGGCTGTCATTCTCAGAGGCCCAGACCGGCCCATCTTTTTCAGCATCAGACCGCATGGAACGAAATTTTATCACCTTAAAGATCGTCCCTTTTTCACCAATCCTGTCCTGGGTATAAAAAACCGTGCCCGGCGATTCCAGTTTAATAATGACCGACGTTACCAGGATAACAGGAAGGCTGATCAGCAGGCCAAAGGACGCCAGCGAGATATCAACGCCCCGCTTTATTATTTGAATACTCCGCCCCTGCTTAAAACCGTCTGAAAAAACTATCCAGCTTGGATTGACTTTTTCCACCAGGATTTTCCCTGTCAGTGACTCATAAAATTCGATTCCTTTTACTATTGAAATCCCCTTGAGCTTGCAGGCAACCAATTGTTTTAGCGGCATTTTACCTCTTTTGTCGTCCAAAGCAACAATGATTTTCTCCGCCTTTTTCGCCGAGGCAACGCGAAGGATCTCGCTTTTATCGTGAACAACCGGGACCCGGTGAGGATTGATCCGCGGTTCACCATCGCCTGCATAAGCGACTATCTTATAAGCCGAATCTCTCCTGTTCTCGATCTCAGCAGCAATATTTTCTGCTATCTCGCCGGTCCCCAGGATAAGTATCGGCTGTGTAAACATACGGCGATCCAGCACAAGAGCATAAAAAAAACGCCAGACTGCAATGCTGCCGCATATAACCAGATAACCGGTAATAAAAATCTTTGTGGAGATAATTGTCGCGGGCGCCAGGTAATAAATTATGGCCAGAAAAATGCAGCCCACTCCAAATGCCTGGGTAATCCGGGCTGCTGTATCTGCAAACAAATTTGTTCCACTCAAATCATACAGATCAAAATAATAAAGGCAGATCTGAAAAATAAGGGTAACCAGCATCGCCTGCAATGTGTAAAGCAGTATGCCCTCAAAATATTCCGTGCTGCCCAGAAAAAACCAATAGACCCCGCTGATTGCCAGAAATATGAGCAGCCCCTCTCCAAAGAAAAAAAAGATATTTCTGACAGGGTAATATTTTTTAAAAATATATGGCATATGTTGAAAGGGTTCAGGGTTCAGGGTTCATAGGTTCAGGGTTCAAGGGTTCAGGGTTGAACAAAAAAAATTCCGATCAAATAACCCTTGAACCTTTGAACCCGGAACCTTAATTAATTGCCTTTTGACCATATCCACCCTGGGAACCATAACCGCCATAATAACGGCCACTCAGTTTCTCATCTAATTTATTTATCTTAGCAGCGTTAAATACAATCCCGATAATCTTGCTCTCGCCGATAAGCTCAATAATCTGCTTGACCTGCTCTCTTTTTGATTGCCCCCATCGTATTACAAGAACAACCGCGTCAACATGCCCGGCAAGTATAGCTGTTTCAGGGGCTGTCTGAACCGGCGGACTGTCCAGGATAACCAGCCTGTCGCCATACCTGCTTACAACCTCATCGATCATAGCGGTCATCTTGCCCGAATCCAGGAGTTCGGCCGGATTGATCGGCGGCGGGCCGCTGGGAATAATGGAGAGCTTCTGAAACCCGACGCTTTGGATAAGTTGTGACAGGTCTGTGCCGTCCCGAAGGTAATTTACCAGACCTATATCATTCGGCAATCCGAAAAGAGGCGCAAGAGATGGTCTTCTGAAATCACAATCCACCATGAGCGCATGCTGTTCAAGCCCCTGGGCCATGGTCATGCCTAAATTGGCACACACAAAACTTTTCCCTTCCTCAGGCACAACGCTTGTTATCAGAATGCTTTTCGGCGGCTCACCAGTGGACGGATGGAGTATCTTGTTGCGCAGCCTTTTGAAACTCTCTGCAACAGAAGATGACATGCCTGTGACAGCGGCAAGCCTCTCATCCCAAGCCTGACCGGCTGCGCCCATGTCAACCGATTTTGACAACAGGGCGCTTTCCGGACCGGCCTCGGTTGTTTCCACGGCAACACTGTCCATGGCGGCGGCCGGCTTTATTTTAACCGTTGTGCCGGTATCCGGAAGCGCTTCTCTTTTTTCAAGACCTGAAACAGATTTTTCCGGAATAGAATCCGACTCGCTTGCAATCTTCGCCTGAATGTCATCCTTCTCAGGCCCGGCAGTGGTTTCGGCCTTGGTCAGGGCCTTAAACACCTTTCCCACAGCATTACTCCTTATGTAACCGTTCAAAGGTTCAGAGGTTTAAAGGTTCAGAGGTTTAAAGGTTCAGAGGTTCACAGGTTGGTCTAA
>JAIWHJ010000265.1:0-3856 GCA_048629695.1 Promethearchaeota archaeon | reverse complement strand
GCCAGGCGGCTGATCCGTTTTGCCTCCGAGGACATCGGAAACGCTGATCCCCAGGCCCTGGCCGTTACACTTAATGCCCGGGACAGCTATCACTTTCTCGGATCCCCGGAAGGCGAACTGGGCCTGGTCCAGGCGGTTCTCTATCTTGCAACCGCGCCCAAAAGCAATGCCGCCTATATGGCCTACAAACAGGTAATGAAAGATATTGAGCAGACAGGAAGTCTTCCCGTGCCCATGCATCTTAGGAATGCGCCCACCAAACTCATGAAAGAACTCGACTATGGCAAAAATTATCAATATGCACACGATAACCGCTACGCACTCGTTGACCAACAGCATCTGCCCCCGGAACTGGAAGGAAAAACCTATTATCGTCCCACAAACAGAGGGCACGAAGCGCTGATCAAGGACAGGCTGACAAAATGGCGCAAGATTCTGGCAAAGGAGAAGGGATAGAGGGTCCTGGGTTCAGAGGTTCAGGGTTCAAGGGTTCTGGGTTAAACAAAAAAAAGGCCACGGGATTAGAGTCCTGTGGCCTTTTTTGTTAATACAAAAATAAAAATCTTAAATCGACTATGCGCCGAATACCTTCTGCAGCGGCGGAATGGTCTGTTTTTTACGGCTCATCATTCCGTCAATCCATACGGTCTGGCCTTCCAGTTTCTTGCCGAATGCCTTTTCCACGATAGATTCATCATCGGTGATTACCATGAGATCGGTTCCTTCCTTCATGATGTCGGTCAGCATCAGGAATATTGAATGGCGGCCGCCTTCGTCCTTCACTTCCTGCAGCGCCTTGTACAGGCCATCACGCATATCGGCAACCAGGGAAATATCGACCAGCTCGAGCTGGCCGCAGCCGACCTTTTTGCCTGCCATATCAAAGTCTTTATAGTCACGGAAAATCAGGTCTTTCATCGGAACGCCTTTTACTGCTGATTTGGCCTCGAACATCTCCATGGCCAGGGCTTCCATGTCAGTCACGCCGGCAATTGCGGCGAGTCCTTCACATGCAGCCTTGTCGGCATCCGTGGTGGTGGGTGACTTGAAAAGCACGGTGTCACTCAGGATGGCGGCAAGCATGATTCCAGCAACATTCTTTGGAATATCAACATTATTCATCTCAAAAAGCTGCTTTAAAATCGTGCCGGTGCATCCTACCGGTCGTGCACAGTAGAGAATCGGGTTGTTGGTGGTGACATCACCGATCTTGTGATGGTCTATGATCTCCAGAACCTCTCCGTCTTTCAGATTATCCGGGGCCTGGGCAAGATCACTGTGATCAACCAGAATAATCTGCTTGCCGGTGGCATCCGTCATGATCTCGGGCGCTGCAAAACCGAATTTTTCCAGAACCATTGTGGACTCTGGGTTGAGTTCACCCTGCATAGCGGCTACAGCATCCACACCCTGGGCCTTTTTTAATTCAGCATAAGCGATTGCGGAAGCTACAGAATCAGTGTCCGGGCTTTTGTGTCCTACTACATAAACTGCCATAATTTAATCCTCCTAAAAATGAAATTATCTTTGCCTTTACCTAACCAGCGCTTGAATGAAAACTAAAAAACGACGTTAGGGATGTGAGATGGGTAAGTTATTTATTTCCACATCCCTTAATTCAACATCATTATTTTATTTCTGATACAAATCATCCGGATATTGACTAAACTTTGGGAATATAGTGTCAATGGACAGCCTAGTCAAGTAGAAAAAATGAAGTTTTTAGCGATTAGCTTTTAGCCGTCAGCTATTTTAGCTCAACAGCTCAACAGCTCAATAGCTCGCCCGTAGGGCGCTATGTCCCAACACGTTGGGCCTCCTTTGCCTGCCTGATCTTGCAGGCCTTTTCAAATGCCTTTTCAACGCCATGCTTTCTGATTGAAACAGACGTCTTTCCCTGCCTGCCATCCGGATTCACCCAGGTCGCCTCATACCTTTTCAGTTTCTTGTCAAGTCTGACTCCAACCACACCGGTGCTGTTGTTACTCACGGTCACTATGTGCTTATCGGTACGATGCTTGCCGAGTTCAGACTCCAGTTCATCTCGCCACGCCATTGCCGACAAGAGACTTGAATACCTCCCCCCGCATTTCAGGTCGGAAAAAAATTTCGTATGGGTTTTTCCGAAATACCTGATCCTGACGTACCAGCCATACGTACGCTTTCCGGGTTGATCAATCCGTGCAATATCTTTTTGCTTTTCCAACATTGTTTTTACTCCATATATCATTTAATATAATCGGACTTTGCTAACCGATCACTCTTCGATTACCAGATAATTATCGGCCGCACAATAAAAATTGTATACCAAGCAGTTCAAATTACAGGAAACAACCGTGGAAAAATCCGGAGACTACTTTATTGAACTTATGGGCGTCATAGCCCGCCTGAGAGCCCCGGACGGATGCCCGTGGGACAGAAAACAGACTCCTGACAGTCTGAAAACCTATTTTGTGGAGGAAACCTACGAACTCCTGGACGCTATTGAAAAAAACGATCCTGACCATATTTGCGAGGAACTGGGTGATCTCCTCTTCATGATCATGTTTCTCACCCACATCTTTCAGGAAAAGGACCATTTTACAATGGCTGACGTCATTCAGGCAACCACGGAAAAAATGGTCCGCAGGCATCCCCATGTGTTTGACGATTTTATAGCAAATACAGAGGAAGAAGTCCGAAAAAAATGGTACGAGATCAAATCAGAGGAAAACGCAAAAAAGGGTGAATCAGGGGGGTTGTTTGCATCCGTTCCCAAGGCGCTACCCGCTCTCCGAAGAGCACAGCGGACCTCCGAACGGGCAGCCCGCACAGGTTTCGAATGGCCGGATCAGAACGAAATCTTTGAAAAACTTGACAAGGAAATGTCAGAATTGAAACAGGCTGTTTCCAACAATGACCCGGATAAAGTGACTGAAGAGATCGGTAATCTACTGTTTTCGGTTGCCAATATCAGCCGGCTCACCAGGACTGATTCAGAGGATGCCCTTCGTGCCTCAACGGACAAATTCGTTAATAGATTCACGAAGATGGAACAAATTCTGAAAACATCTGAGAAAGTCATTCCGGATCTCGACAAAAAGGCGCTCTATGACCTCTGGGACCAGGCAAAAAAGGTTTGACACTTAAACAGATACTATGTTAAAAAGATCGATTCTGTAAAATTACACCCTCCTTGCTCTCAGCATAAGGAGCGAGGGCCAAAAGACCACAAGGAGGACTTATCATTATGCGCAGGTACGAAACGATATTTATTATCCGCCCTAATGTCGCCGAGGACAATATCACTGAAATAATCGACCGTAACACCGGCATAATCGTCGATGATTTCAGTGGAATAATGCTCACTATCGACAAATGGGGCCTGAAAAAGCTGGCCTATAATATTAAAAAGGAACAGCAAGGCTACTATGTTTACATCCAGTATGCCGGACTGCCGGCGGCTGTCACTGAAATGGAACGTCTTTTAAGGATTGATGACAAGGTCTTAAAATACATGACCATCAAGCTTCAAGACCAATTCATTCCTGACCCCGAGATTGACGAGGAAGAGGTCGGCGAGGCTGACAGCGAAAAGACCGACAAGCCTGCCGGCGAAGAGACCGATAAGCCTGCCGGCGAAGAGACCGACAAGCCTGATGACAGCGACGAGGCTGACGATACGGATTCCGAGGAATCAGGGAAAGCGGATGACGCGGACTCAGACGCAGGTAACGAATAAACCATTCTAACCCAGATAAACTGGAATTCTTTAAAGGTCCTGGACTATTTTCAGTACCCCCCTGAGGGGTATAAGTACCTTCACGAAAATATTTTCTGCCAGAAACACGCAGAAAATATTTTCTAAGGTACTAAA
>JAIWHJ010000264.1:0-3866 GCA_048629695.1 Promethearchaeota archaeon | reverse complement strand
AAACCCTAAACCCCTGAACCCTTGAAATCCCTGTGAGCGGTTACGAAAATGGCGACAAATTATCGCCCGGAAACAGTTAGACGGAATCGTTTACAAGGAAATGGATTCCGGGAATTCAGGAATAAGCTTGCTATCCTGGCCTTGGGGGGCGCCGTAGTTTTGGTCGTACTGGGGATTGCCGCAATTTTCGTATATAGAGGACTGGCCAGGTCTGATTTTTTTCAGATCACGGCCATCAAGATTGAAGACTGTAAAAAAACAACAAAAAATCTGATTCTTGAATTGAGCCGGGTGGACATTCATTCCAACCTGCTGGCGCTGAACACTGACCGGGTCAGATCGGATATCGAGACTTGTGACTGGGTCGAAGGGGCGGAGGTAAGAAAGGAGTGGCCGAACAGGCTGCTTATCACGATCAGAGAAAGAAAGCCGGTTGCAATGGCCGGTCTGCCCGATGGCCTTTATTATATTGACAAAAAGGGAGTGGCCTTTGCGCGTGTGCTTCCGCCCGAGGATATGGATTTCCCTGTGATTACCGGATTAACGGCTGATACGTGGCCTGAATCGTTTAAGGAATCATCCCTGGAAGAGGCGCTGCTGTTTATCAGGCTGGCAGGCAGGGGCAATCCGGTTTTACCAAAACAGAATATTTCCGAGGTGCATATAACAGGAAATGGTGAATTGATTCTGTTTCTGGCGGACAACTCCTTTCCAATCTATCTCGGAAAAGGGATGGTCGATGAAAAATACAGGCGGTTGGTAAAGGTGTTGTACTGGCAGTACAAGAAAAAGGAATTTGCATCTATAGCCTACATTAATGTTGAGTATATGGATAATGATGTGCTGGTCGGCAGTGATGGGGCGGTTAGGAATTAACGACTGAAAGTCGGGATAGCGGGTCAAAGACCCGTTACATCGTGCTCGTGAACGTGAACGTACACGTACACGTACACGTAAACGAAGTTAATATGCATATGCTAGACCACGAAAAATTTGATGTTTATAAAGTCTCAATAGAATTCATGGCCATTGCGATTAATATAGCCGACTCGTTCACGTTCACGAGCACGAAAAACATCTATAATAGCTAAAGCTGCCCGCCTAAAAAGGCGGGGATTTTATACTTAAAATGGGACGAACTAAATTACAACCCGGAGAAAATCGATATGCAAGATCAGGCGAACAGTGGAGTACTCCACAGAGAAACATGGTCGGAGCATGACCCGGTCGACTTTGAGATCGGGCTGGAAGGCGGACAACCCGAAGGAAGGAGTAAGCCTGTCAGCTGGGGGGACAGGCTTTGGAAGGCTGCGAAGTCTGGACGAAAACTGACGGAAAGCCGTTTCAAACCCAAAAAGACTCCTCCTGTCCAGGAAAGCGGTGAGTTGATCGTGGGGCTGGATATTGGTACGACTAAGATCTGTGTCGTTGCCGGCGAGGTGCGCGACGATCAGGTGGACATCATCGGCATGGGAGTGCATCCGTCGGTAGGTCTTCGCAAGGGCGTGGTGGTAAATATCGAGAGTACGGTGAAATCGATTCGCAAGGCCGTGGAGGAGGCGGAGATGATGGCGGGTTGTGACATTTCGTCCGTGTTTGTCGGGATCGCGGGAAGCCATATCAGAGGCTTTAACAGCGAAGGTCTGATCCCCATCAGAACCAGTGAGATCCGGCAGGATGACATTGACAAGGTAGTTGATGCCGCCACGGCCGTGCCGATCCCGCCTGACCAGGAAATCATTCACGTCCTGCCGCAGGAGTTCACCGTAGATGAGCAGGAGGGAATACAGAGTCCTCTGGGTATGACCGGAATCAGGCTTGAGGCCGACGTTCATATTGTTACCGGGTCCGGTTCATCTGTTCACAATATTGTCAAGTGCTGTAACCATGCAGGGCTTACTGTAAGCGATGTCGTACTGGAACCCCTTGCATCCGCCTGTGCGGTACTGACCCCGGAGGAGATGGAACTTGGGATAGCGATTCTGGATATTGGCGGGGGCACTTCGGATCTTGCGATTTTTTCTGAAAAAGGCATCAGGCACACCTTTGTCCTGGGCCTTGGCGGCCATAACCTGACCAATGATCTCTCCATCGGACTGCGCACTCCGCTCCGGGAGGCCGAACGGCTTAAAGAAAAATACGGTTGCGCGCTTTCATCGAAAATCGACAAGGATCAGACTATTGAAGTGCCCAGTGTGGGAGGCCGGCAGTCGCGAAAATTATCCAGAAAGATAATGGGCGAGATACTGGAACCCAGAATGGAGGAGATGCTGGCCCTTATCAACCAGGAACTGGTAAGGTCGAAACATAAGGACATGATCAACGCTGGAATCGTGCTGACCGGCGGAACGTCTCTCCTGGAAGGCATAGAAGACCTTGCGGAGCAGATTTTTGATCTGCCCGTCCGAATCGGATGTCCCCAGAAAATAGGGGGAATCAAGGATATCGTCAACACTCCGCAGTGTGCTACCGGCGTTGGACTTGTTGTTTTCGGGATGAAGCATGAGCCCGGACGCACCGGTTTCGTGAGAAAAGAGAAAAAGATGTTTGGAAAAATAAGCAATGGATTTAAAGACTGGCTCAAGAATGTAATGTGAAGGGGGGCGGAATCATGACATTTAAACTGGCGGAGAGTGACTCAAAGGCCATCATCAAGGTCGTCGGTATCGGCGGAGGCGGCGGCAACGCGGTCAACACCATGGTGGATGCCAGGATCCAGGGTGTTGAATTTATTTCTGCCAACACGGACGTGCAGGCTCTGGAAAATTCCAACGCCGATATACGGATGCAGATCGGGCCGACCGTGACCAAGGGACTGGGAGCAGGCGCTAATCCGGAACTGGGCCGGGAATCAGCCGAGGAGAGCATTGACGAAATCAGAAAGGTGCTGAAAGGTTCCGACATGGTTTTTGTTACCGCCGGTCTGGGCGGTGGGACCGGCACCGGGGGAGCGCCCGTGGTGGCAAGAATAAGCAAGGAAATGGGCGCCCTCACGGTCGGCGTGGTCACGAAACCGTTTGTCTTTGAAGGCAAAAGCCGGATGAATAATGCCGAAAGGGGCTGGGAGAAACTCAAGGAGCATGTGGATACCATCATCACGATTCCCAATGATCGTCTTATTGCAATATCCCAAAAGGGCACCAAGTTTATAGATGGGATGAAAATGGCGGACGATGTGCTGGTGCAGGCGGTAAAAGGGATAACGGATCTTATTAATCTGAGTGGCTACATTAACCCTGATTTTGCCGATGTTAAGGCTATTATGAACGAGATGGGACCGGCCCTGATGGGCGCGGGACAGGGCGTCGGCGAAAACAGGGCCGCTGAGGCGGTCAACATGGCTGTCGCATCCCCGCTTCTCCAGGATATAAGTATTGACGGCGCCAAGGGTGTGCTTGTCAATATCTCGGCCCGTGAAGAAACTCTCACAATGGCTGAGGTCACGGAGGCAACCACCAAAATCTACGAAGAAGTCCACGACGAGGCCAACATCATTCTTGGCGTAATTTTTGACGAATCCCTGGGAGATGCGCTGAGGGTGACCGTGATTGCCACCGGCATCAGGTGTGAGGAAGAGGTTGAGACCCTGCCTCCGAACGTACAGTCCCTGATACCAAAAAAAGAAACAGAAGAAGAACCTGTAACAATTAAAGAAAAATCCTCTTCCGAATGTTTTGTCGGGCGTGGATCCGTGCAGAGCATCAAATCGCCCAAGCCGTTTCCCCAGTCAATATTTGATGAGGATTTGCTGCAACGCCCCACTTTTTTAAGAAGAAATGAAAGCTGAAATTCGGAATGATGAATGATGAACAATAGCCCGGTAGGGTGCATTCCATGCACCATTACAAAATTTGTGGTGGCGACTG
>JAIWHJ010000263.1:0-3867 GCA_048629695.1 Promethearchaeota archaeon | reverse complement strand
TGGTCCATATTCAGTACATTCTGTTAGAATGGAAAAATGAAGTAGCAGTAAACTGATTGCGCGGCGTGTCTGCTTGTTGAGACGTAAAACGATATAATCGGTCAATTCGACACCTGTAGCAGGTTCGTTTTCGCCAAAGAAGATCTCAAGAATATCTGCTTCCTGGTCATAGTCGAAACGTACAGGTGTACCATCATTTGCGGTTGTCTTTGTCTCATAAAACTCTGCCTTGCCCATTTGCTCACCTTTTTAATCGAATGTATTTGGCCCACCCGGTCACCACAAAGTTGTTGTGAATGTACTTGCCGTGTTCATTGAGGCACGTTTTGAAAACTACAATGATTACCAAGTTGTTGTTTTCCGGCAATAGTTCGTCGAAATGTTTGTAATACCGATACTCGTTTTGAATAAGTTGGTCTTGCTTACGGCGTCCTGTACGTAGGGTTTCAAGAAACTGTTCAAAGTATGGCTCTAGTTCAGGCCGAGATTCCATAATGTGCTGCCAACGTTCTTCTGTGAAGTAGATGTTGTGGCCATATCGATCTTGAACTGTCCATTTTTTCATTGATATTTACGCATTCCGGTTGTTTTATAGCTATATTTTCGTTGTGGAGTAAGTATAAACTAAACGTATTATATGGTCAACATGGGTTGCATCTTCATTCTGCCGCCGAACGCCGCAAATAACCGGCTGTTAAAAGCGGAGCGACGATAGGAGCGGCGATTTTAACTGTCCGTGCGAATCTTGGGGACATTCAAATAAGTAAATAAACCATTAATTGATATGAACATTTATTTTTTTGACACATCCTTTACCGCGTAAAGAAGGCCCCGACGAATCTCTTCCTGGAAGTCGGGGTCAATGACCTTGCGGCCGTCATCGTCCAGACCGTAAAAGACATCAACAATCTGGTCAGCCTTGCAACCGATTATTGCCCTGAAGATGTTGATGCCGAAATCCGCAAGTGTTTTTGTTATGCGGTACAGCAGTTCGAACCGGTCCTTGGAGAATATTTCAATTATGGTGTATGTGTCGGATGTCTCGTTGTCAATTACAACCCTGTCCTCTGTCGCGTGGTTTAAACAGTGCGGCGACTTTTTCATGGGCGCTGTTTTGCGGCCCAGACGATAGTCCAGACCAAGACGCAGATTGACCGCCAGATGCAGGTCTTTCTCAAATGCCTCCCAATCCTGATCTTCATACTCTATGGAAACAACAGAGATTACATCTATAACATCTACGGCTGTGCCGTCTGCCCAGGTAAAAATCTGGGCGGACCGGACTTCCAGGTTGTGCAGTGCGAGTGTTCCACAGATCCTGGCTAACAGGCCGCGTCGATCCTTGGCCATTATCAAAAGCGACCACTTGCCGCCCAGGTCGGTGGAATTAACCAGCAGTTTTTTTTCGCCGAGTTCTTTGCGATATCTGATATGGCTGTACGCCTCCTCAGGCGTGAAACTCAAGAGGTAATCATCAGGCAGCGATTTAAGGTCAAAAACCTTATTGTCTCCCATGAGGTCTGCAAGTTTCGCCCTTTTCCATTCCATTTTCCGGCTGGTATCAACATTGTTCCGGTCCGTATCCAGATATTGGACGGTCTTTAGATAAAATTCAAGGAGCAGGGCGCCTTTCCATTCGTTCCATACAGTCGGACCGGTTGCTTTTGAATCGGCAATGGTCAGGAGATAGAGCATTGCCAGCCGGTCCGGGGAAGCGATTTTTTCAGAGCAGCGCCTGATGAATGCGTCATCGCCCAGATCCCGGCGCATGGACATGTGGGCCAGGAATAGATGCTCGCGAACCAGAAAAATAATGGTTTGGATCTCGTCTTTTTTCAGTCCCAGCCGTTTTCCAATCGGGCCGACAAGTTCGGCCCCCAGTTTCGAGTGGTCACCGCCCTTCCCTTTTCCAATATCGTGAAGCAGTCCTGCTAAAAAGAGAATTTCAGGTGATGGGACTATGGAAAATATGTTGGGCTCTTCTTTCCTGAGACGATTAAGCTCAGCCACTGTCTGCAGCAGGTGGCTGTCCACAGTATAAACATGGTACACATCATGCTGAGACAGAGATTCGAGATCGGCAAACTCCGGGATGTAGGCAGAAAGCAGACCCGATTCCAGCATGGCCTCAAGGACTGTCGGCCGTTCCCCGGTCTTTTTAAGGACGTCAAAAAATGCCTTTGCCATTCGGCGGGAACAGCGGACCTTATCGTTTAGCAACAAGAGCCGGTCGTTTACCAGTCTGAGGGTCCTGTGATGGATCGGCAGGCCTGTATCAGCGGCCCAGGCAAACAGCCTCATGAGAAGATACACCTTTTTTTCTGCAAGGCCGGGGTCGGTCAGGTGAATTCGACCATGCCTGATCTCAATGCCCTTTTCCAGTTTGCGGTCTTTTACAGTCGGCAGTGTTATTCCGAGAACCTCGTCAACGTGTTCAAAAAAGAAATCCGTGGTAACGGCCACGGTTTTCATATGGCCGTATACGTTCCTCATGAAACGTTCGACGCCAAGCAGGCCTTTGGATGGTTTATAGTCAAATAATTTTGCGATTTCCTCTTGATGTTCAAAATAGAGTTGGTCGTTTTTCCTGCCGCTGACAAAGTGGAGCCCGTTCCGTATCCTGATCAATTCGTCGCAGGCTGAATCAAAACGCCGTCTTTCGGAATCGTTCAGCAGTCCCGCGTTTTCCATGGATGAAAGCCCATGCAGTCCAAAGATCACCTGGGCCGTCCAGATCATGGCCTGGATATCCCTTAATCCTCCTCTGCTTTCCTTTATATGGGGCTCAAGCAGGTAGTTCTGCATGCCGAAAGATTTGTGGCGTCTTTTGCGGTGTTTCAGCATGTTATTGAGGAATTCCCGGCGCCGGCCTTCAACAAAGGACTGTTGGAATGAATTGACCAGTTGGTTGAACAGATCGATTGAGCCGGCAAGCAGCCTGGCATCCAGCATTGCAACCTGGAAAAAAAAATCCTTTTTACCATGCTCCAGGCATGCATCCAATGTTCGAACAGCGTGGCCTACCTCCAGGCCCGCATCCCACAGGGGATAAAAAACGGCTTCTACTGCAGGGGTAAGTTTATTTTCAACACTTGGTTCGTACAGAAGCAGAAGATCGATGTCTGAGAATGGGAAAAGTTCCTTGCGGCCATATCCTCCCACTGCCACAAGGGCCATTCCATTTTTTGCGTCCAGACACTTTTCAAAATTATGCGCAATATGAGTATCAACGAGCCGAGTGTGCTCCCGTAGAAGCATTCTGCCGCTCAAACCTTGCTGCCACAGTGACTCCAGGGCGTTTTGCCTTGCGCGCAATTCGCTTTTCATTAAACCGCCTCGTTGCCCTTTTCTCCGGTACGGATCCTGATTGCTTCCTCTACCGGCAGAATAAAAATTTTTCCGTCACCGATTTTGCCCGTGAGCGCCGCCTGCCGGATACATTCCACTACATTGTCGCACTGAGAAGTTTCAACAATGAGTTCCAGTTTGACCTTGGGAATGAAGTCAACAACATACTCGGCCCCGCGGTATATCTCCTTGTGACCCTTTTGGCGGCCGTAGCCCTTTACCTCTGACAGGGTCATTCCCTTGATGTTTATCTCATTTAAGGCCTCTTTCACATCATCCAGTTTAAACGGTTTAATGATCGCTTCAATTTTTTTCATGCCGTAGCTCCGCTAATGATTTATACAAAAATAACAGAAAAATCCACATTTGATATTTAGTACCTTAGAAAATATTTTCTGCGCGTTTCTACCCCTCAAGGGGGTACTGAAATGAGTGGCAGAAAATATTTTCGTGAAGGTACTTATACCCCTCAGGGGGGTACTGAAAATAGTCCAGGACCTTTAAAGAATTCCAGTTTAT
>JAIWHJ010000262.1:0-3878 GCA_048629695.1 Promethearchaeota archaeon | reverse complement strand
ATTTTAACTCCATTCCAGCCTACCAGAGGGGAAATCTCTATAATGAAGACCCGGATGCTTTCCGCGGTCAGGTGAGAAGCAGCGGCGAGGAGGGTCCTCTTCCCCCTTTAGCAGCTATCCCTCGTGGAATCGGCAATATTCCCGTATCCCGGCCTCATTATATTTATCTGGTCGAACAGTATGGATGGGGGACAACCGTCATGATGGGCATCGGCACCGCCAGGAGGGCTACCACATCCACCCCGCCCAGCTCCACTCCGGAAGGGCATGTAGCAGCAGCCGGCGCCCACGCACACGCCCGTGGCAATGCTGTGGGGCTGGCCCTGGATTACCTGGCCAGCATCGGCCAGGCATTCCAGGAAAGAGTGCATCATCTTGTTGTCATCTATCAGCCTCCGGCAACCCTGGGCGGCTCTTGGGATGTTTTACGCGAGGATCCTTATCATGTGGTGATGATGCGTCCCATGGGGGCACATCTGCGGGTAAGCAGTTATTGGCAGGTGGCGCCGCCGGATATTGCACGGGATTATTTGCGATAATTATCGTACCGACGAATATTTTTCAGTGAAAGAGGAAGAAAGAGGGGTCTTGCATGTTTACTCAGGAAAATAGAATGCTCACTATTGAAACCCCGTTGGGGCAGGATGTCCTTCTGCTGTCCGGTTTTTCCGGCATAGAAGAAATTTCCGCACCTTTTTCTTATGAGTTGATTCTGCTGTCTGAAAATTCCACCATTGAATTTGACGATATCATTGGTCAAAATGTCACGGTCGCTATTGAACTTGCCAATGGTGAAAAGCGTTATTTTAACGGCATAATCGGCAATTTTTCACAAAAAGGCGGTGGCCGGTCATCCTCTGAAAGCGGCGTATATCTTACCACTTATACCGCCCTGCTTGTCCCTTGGTTTTGGCTTTTTACCCGCTCAACAAATTCCAGGATATTTCAGGACCTCTCGGTGCCGGAAATCGTCGAGCAGGTTTTTGGGGAAAGGGGGCTTGTGGATTATCAGTTGAATCTGCACGGAACCTATGAAAAGAGAATGTACTGCGTCCAGTACCGGGAGACAGACTTTAATTTCATCTCACGCATCCTGGAAGAAGAGGGTGTTTTTTACTTTTTCACCCATGAGCAGGGAAAGCATACCATGGTTCTGGCCGATCTGGCCAGTGAGCATGCTTCCTGTCCCGGGCAGGAGCATGCCCGATGCCGGATTTCTTCGTCCCGGGAAGAAGACCTGATTACCAGCCTGGAGAAAACACAGGAGATACGTATCGGTAAATATACAACCAGTGATTACAATTATCTGACCCCTTCTACAAATCTTGAGGTGCAGGTTGACAGCAGTGTGCCCCTTGGGCCGGGAGAAAGAGAAGTCTATGATTTCCCAGGGGAATTTAAAAGCCGCTCACGGGGTGAGCATCTGGCCGGTGTGCGTATTGAGGGGGAGGAGGCGAAAATCACCACCATTAAAGGTTCCAGCACCTGCCGTGCCTTTGCCGGCGGCTATAAATTTGAGCTGCGGGGCCATTACCGGGAGGAAATGAACGACTCCGAGTACCTTCTTATTTCTGTGAATCACATGGCCCACCAGAATTTTGGGGTGTCAGGGGCCGAGGCTCAGAGGGATGTTTTATATTCAAACAGTTTTATCTGCATCCCCTATGAAACAGTTTACAGACCGCCCATGGATACTCCGAAGCCTGTGATGTGGGGAAGTCAGACCGCCTTTGTGGTGGGGCCTGAGGGTGAAGAGATATATACGGACGAATATGGCAGGGTCAAGGTGCAGTTCCACTGGGACCGGGAAGGGGAAAACAACGAAAACAGCTCCTGCTGGATGCGGGTTAGCCAGTCCATGGCCGGAAACCGCTGGGGAGCACTGTTTCTGCCCCGCATCGGTCATGAAGTGGTTGTCGATTTCATAGAAGGGGATCCGGACAGGCCGATCATCACCGGCCAGGTGTATCACAGCAATAACATGCCGCCATACGCATTGCCGGATGAAAAAACAAAGAGTACCTTCAAGTCCATGAGTTCCCCTGACGGTGGTGGTTTTAATGAGATCCGCTTTGAGGATAAGAAAGGCGAGGAGCAACTTTTCATGCATGCCGAGTACAACCAGGATATTCGCTCTAAAAACGATCTGCTTGAATGGGTCGGCAATGACAGTCATCTGATAGTGGTGCGCGACCAGCTTGAGAAGACCCAGGGAGATAAACATCTCGCTGTCTCCGGCGACCACAACGAAAAGGTTGACGGCACTGTTTCCCTTGAAGCGGGAATGGACATGCAGGAAAAGGTGGGGATGAGCCATGCCCTTGATGCCGGACAGGAGATTCATCTGAAGGCGGGCATGAAGGTCATTGTGGAGGCAAACACCCAGATATCTCTCAAAGTAGGCGGTAATTTTGTTGATATCGGCCCGGCAGGAGTCACCATCCAGGGAACCATGGTGATGATTAACAGCGGCGGATCTGCCGGCTCCGGCTCAGGCTCGTCGCCGGAGGCCCCGCAGGAACCGCGTGAGGCGGATACCGCTGAGCCGGGGGATATAGCTGAACTCATACCGTCCTCGCCGCCATCTCCCACACCACAGGCCCAGGCATTTGCGGATGCAGCAGAGTCGGGAACACCGCTCTGCGACACCTGACCGACCTAACTGTGAGCCCGTGAGGCTCTTAAGAAGCAGAAAAAAGGGGTATCTATGGCATCTCCTCAAATTGATCGAATTATCAGCCAGTTATGGCTACCTGTGGAGGGGCAGGCTCCCCAGAAGGTGTATGCCCTTGTGGATACAGCCGGGAGTGAGTCGATATATCCCAAAATTATGGGCGCAAAAGTAAAGAGAGTCTGCCTCCATCGTGGAAAAATGGCGGAAGAGCTTGCCTGGGTTGCCCCCTATCTTGTTGAACTGCAACGGGAGGATCCTTTCACCCAGTGGCTGCTGGACAGCAGTTGGGGAAAAAGCCGATGCGTCTTTGTGCGATCTTCCGCCACGCTTAACGAACTCAAACGTCATTTTCGCACTTTTATGACGGTTTATGATGAGGAGGGGAAATCCTTTTTTTTTCGTTTTTATGATCCCAGGGTGCTGAGGGTCTATCTGCCCACCTGTAATGAAAACGAGCTTGAAATTGTATACGGACCGGTTACCCGGTACTATCTGGAAGGGAAGGAAGAGAATCAGTTGATTGAGTATTTCCATACAAAGGAATTTAATTTAGTTCAAAATGAAATAAATTTGTAAGATGATTAAAAATATATGAAATAAATGAATAGAGCTTCAAGTAAGTCAAATATTTGAATAAGGAAAAACCATGTTGATAATCCGAAAAGAACAAATGAAGGCATTTGAAAATGATGCCCTACGGCGCTTTGAGGACGAGATGGTGGTTCACAGCAAGGAATTTACGCCGCGACTTTGTAAGGTGATTGGCGATGAGCAGCTTCGGGTGGCACTCCGCCAGGCAATGGAACGGGCCGACACGTATGGATTTACGAATCGTGGGCCCATTCGGCTCTATATCGAGCTGATGTTTCTTTACGGCAACGATTTTGACACCGATCCGCAGTATCCATCGTTGGGTAAGGTCCTGAATGCTCCCGGTGATCAGATGCTGCGAGCAGAACAGATATATGAAGGAATCCTTGATTATCAGGAAAAGGTCTCGGGCCTCGATGCAGCAAACGTGCGCAAGGCGTTGACAGCCTTATCGGTCTTTGCTCAAAAGCCGGTAAGGTTTTCCCCGAACAACTTCGGGCTACCAACTTAAAGCGGGACATTTTTTGCCATTTTGGCTCTATGGAAATTCCAAAATTAAGCAAAATTTGTGGAGTTGCTAACTAATTGAATTTACGGACTGTCCCGCCTTAAG
>JAIWHJ010000261.1:0-3882 GCA_048629695.1 Promethearchaeota archaeon | reverse complement strand
CTCATACCAAGAACTTCCGTGTACGAGCACGTTTACGTTCACGAGCACGTTAACGTTGAACATAACACTGCGAACAAGCCAAACATTAACTTGTCACTTTTTTGTATTGCACCCATAATTTACGGTTTGTTTTTTAACATTTTCAGGGGAACCCTAAGCAGTTACGAATTAAGTGTTTTTGTCAATTCAGTCAGATTGATACGGGCAAATTCCATGGTCGGATCAAGCGCAAGGGCCTTTTTGTACATTTCCACGGCTTCCTCTATTTTTCCCAGGTCCCTGAGGTTTGAACCGAGGCTGGCCCAATCAACGGCAGAGTATGGATCGATTTCCACAGCCCGTCGAAAACAGGCTGCAGCCTCTTCATGCTGTTTGATCTTGAAGTAGCAAAAACCAAGCAAGTTATAGTTTGCCTGGTCATCCGAATCAGCCTCCACAGCTTTATTAAGCTCTTTGATAGCTTCATCAAAACGTTCTATCTCTTTCAAGCAGGCGCCGATATAAAAATGGATACGCCCCGGGTTCTCTTCCTCCGTCCTGATCCTGAGGGCGTGTTTGAAATGATCTATGGCCGACTCCAGCCTGCCCTCCCCAAAATCGCAGACACCCAGATAAAAAGAAACCGGCGATGACTGCTTCTGCGGTTCAAGGACAATATAACGTTCCAGATATGGTCGGGCTGCGCCGTATTCCTCCATATTGATGTGACAGAGCGCTATCTGATAACAGATATCTGAAACAGACACCTGTTCGGATCCGGATTCAAGCGCCTTTTTAAACCTGTCCAGGGCCTCAATATAATTACACAAAGCAAACTGAACCAGACCACGATGATAGGCCACACCCCCCTGGTCGGTCGAGTACCTGCCTGCCGATCTGAGCGTATCCTCCGCCTTTTCAAATTCATTTAAGTTAAAATAACAGAGTCCCTCATAAAGCAGAGCCGCTCCCCGCTCCTTGTCTTGATTCGACAATTCAGAAGCATGATGGGCCAGTTCAGCAGCAATCCGATACTCGGAACATCCTGATAAAGCCAGCCCTACCTTGGAAAAAACCTGGTGTCCTTCACTCTCACGGTCATTGACCTCAACATTCTCCCTCATTGACAAAAGCGAGAGGCCGATACAGCCTGGGCAATACGCCTGGGGCAAAGGACCGGGCAATTCCGGCCCATTTCCATGATCCCGGTTTAGAAAAATACCCGGGGGTCCCTGTTCCCACTGTTTGAAGCACGAAAAAATACCCCCTTGACTCTCATCTACAACCAGATGACCGCGGCATGAAGATAAAAGGGTTCCTTTTTCATCAGCCACCCTGTCCAAAACCGTCTCAAAAATGTGATTAACCCAAAGCTGGCCGGCAATGCTTTTGTTTTTTAATTCACGATCAATATAAAACCGCATGTCGGCCTTATCAGCCATATCAACGAACTCATGCAACTGATTGCCTGAAAGATAGAAGCTGGGAATAGCAAAACGTGAGTTGAAAAAAGATGCCGCCTGCAGGGCCTCCGCGGCCGATACATCCGGCCCGGGTTCAATAATCGGCGACACAAGCAGCCGCACCTCGTTCTGCTCCTGAAAAGCATTCACCTGAAATGCCTTGGTAGGGGCGAGAAACCTGTCCCATTGCCTCTGTGCCTGTACGTCACAAGAGCGCAATTGAACAATTGGATGCAAATAGCAGATCGCCAGCCTGTTTTGCTCCAGAAAACGAGTTAACAGGTTTACGAATTCCTCTATGACCGAAGTATCCTCTGGATCACCTTGATCCAAAAGAAAAACATGAGAGCGCCAGTTAAGAAAAGGCAGAACCGCATCAAGCCATCCAACCAGTTGCTTCCGTTTATCCGGACCGGCTTTTGGATCAAGGAAAATGTAAACCGACTCGGGAGGAGAATTGCCAAAGGGATTTACAGCTATGGTCACGACACCACCCTCTTGCCGCCGTCCACGGATTCGGCGTACCATGCGTTTTTCACTATTTTGATCTCCTCCCTGGACATCCATTCGGTTTCAAACTCAGTGCCGATAGTTAAATAGGGAGGCATATCATTTCGTAAAGGCCGCACACCATACTCTTTATAGTTGGAGTGAATCCAGGAACCAAAGTAAAGCTGCATCTGCTGGGCATTGCTGTTGCCACGAATCGCCACACCGCAATCTTTGACAAACCGCAATGTCTGCATGGCATCGTCCAACCTTTCGCCAGGCAGGGCATACTGGCTGAAAAGCTCCACGTCCATGCCTGCCTTCAAGGCTGTACGCGCCGCCTGTCCGATCTTTTCGGGCTCTATTTTCTTGTTGAGCCGTGGATATACATTAGGGGAAACACTCTCCAGTCCCATGGCAATGGAATGAACCCCTGCACGCTTCATAAGGGTGATCAGTTCAGGCGTCAACATATCCGCACGGGTTTCAATCCACATGTCAACATTAAGATCCCGGCTCAAAATCCCTTCCAGAATCCCGATCACCCGTTTATGGCTAAATGAAAAATTCGGGTCGGCAAACCAGAGACGCGCGGGACCTGATTGACAAACGCAGGCGATATCTTCCAACACCCGTTCAACCGACTGACTGCGGGTCTGTCTTCCAAATGCCGCCGGAGTAAAGCAGAAAGCGCAGTTGTTAGGACAGCCTCGCGAGGTCAGCATGATCGACTCTTCCATGTCAGCCGGATCAAGGACACCGGTAAGCCATGGCGAGGGATAGCAGTCCAGGTTTTTAGGCAGGTCGGCAAACGCCGGGCCGGTTATGCACTGACCATCTTTGGCGCGCAGAGTCACACCAGGGATAGGCGCCTCTCCGGCCCCTCCTTCCATGGCATCTACAATCGCCTTGATAGCGAGTTCGCCTTCACCACGGCTGACATAGTCTATCTCAGGCATGACCGAAAGCGCTTTATCAGGGAGAAAAGTCGCCTGGGGACCACCAAGCGCTATTGAGCAGTCGTGAGACACCTCTTTCAGCATCTCGGCCAAAGCCCTTACCTGAAAAATATTCCTCTGGTAAGTCCCAAAGCCGACCAGCCTGGGTTTAAAATCCTTTATAAAACAAAGCAGACCCTTAATGCTGAAACAACTGGTCGATCCAAGGCTTAAGACCTTTACCTCATGGCCCGACGCCTTTAACACGGCCCCCAGATTGCCCAGTGAGATAGGAGTAACCGCAGGCATGAAGGGATTGAAATCTATTAATAAAACACGCATGAAAATTATTTCGCCCCCATCCCTGAGCTGTTTAGCTCAACGGCTCATCAGCTCAACAGCTCGCCCGAAGGGCGCTAATTATTGCCCACGATGGTGTCGAGCCGTTCCTCAAGGAAATTGGTGAGTGATTTGGCGTCACTATCTGAAATCGTGCCAATGTCATTTGACAGCTCTTCCACCTCTTTTTCAGCAATATCAGTAGTCTTGTAGACCAGGAATGAATCAATTTCACCACCCTCAAGAAATAGACCACACCCCCCCACTGCGCCAAGGAATTCGCCTTTATAAAAAATCGGCGCAATAATCTTGGACAGACCGGCATCACACTCAGCCACAACCGACTTTCCGGTCTGCTCTGCCTGTTTAGCTACATTCTGGTGGGCCGCGGAACAGATAAAAGTCTGCCCTTTGCTGGTCGCCTTGATGGCAGGGCACAGCCTGTTCGCCCAACTTACGAATTTTGTTATCCTCAGGCCGTCAACATCAAAGACCGAGGCGTTAAGGCCGAATCGTTTATTAATCTCCTTTTCAAATTCCACCCATTTTTCCAAAGGCATAATATCCGTCAGTTTCATTTTTCTCCTTTTTCCAGGTTAGGGATGTGGAAATAAATAACTTACACATCTCCCATCCCATCTTAAGGCCATCTTCGATCAAGTAACCACTTTTAA
>JAIWHJ010000260.1:0-3885 GCA_048629695.1 Promethearchaeota archaeon | reverse complement strand
TATGTGAACCAGACTGATCGCACCCCAAGGGCACTTCCGTTGGGCGCGTGCAGATGGGGTGCCTGTGAACGATTACAAAAAACTGATATGCCGACAAGGAGAAGCTCATGAATCCCAAAAAAATTCTCATCGCTGTTGATGCCTCTGAAAATGCGCTGCGCGCCGTTGAATACACAGGGAAGATAGTCGGTAACAGTGAAGAATTTCATATCGAACTTCTGACGATCGAACGTTTTTCCGACAGGGACCTGTTTGCAACCGATGAGGAGTGGAAGGAAAAATGCGGTGAGCGCCAGCAGGCCTATAAGGATTTTCTGGCTAAGGCCAGGCAGATTCTTATTGACATGGGGGTACTGGAAGGCAATATTTTGGAAAGGTATATTGATAGTTGTAAATCACCGTTGAGACCCCCATCTCATGAATGCAGCATCGGCACAAATATCGCTCAGGAGATCATGAATATCATCAAAGATGAGGGGTTCGGTACCGTGGTGATCGGCAGGCGAGGGGTCTCAAAGGAAGTAGAGTTTCTTTTCGGCAGTGTGTCGACAAAGATTGTACATTATGCCAAGGGATGTACCGTCTGGGTTGTAAGTTGATTGGAATGATGAGTGATTCATCATTCATCATTCGTCATTAGTGAGTCTAAACGCCTGGGGGCAGCGAATTTTTCCATTTGTTTCCTGTAATAACTTCTGTTTTCAGGATTAACGGCCATTGCCCGCCTTTCTGTATCAAGCGCGGATTTCAGTAGGCCGTTTTTCCAGTATGCCGTGGCCAGTGTGTCCAGGATGTAACCCTGCGGACGGATTGCCGCCGCTTTTTGCGACAGTGTCAGGGCTCTGACCGGGTCCTGGATGTCCTTGTCAACGGCGGTCAAGAGCATCCAGGCCAGGTTGTTCAGCGTATCCGGCGAATTCGGCCTGAGTGCAAGAACCTTTTCATAGGCATCGGCCCCCTTCCCGTACATCTCCCTCTCCAATTGCAGGTCTCCAAGAAGATGATGCCACGTAGGATTTCCCGGATCATTTTTGATCTTGTCTAAGAAAATAGCTTCCATATACCTTTCAAGAGGAGCGCCTTCCGGCAACGGCGCCGGTATTTTCCATAATGCAAACAGGCTTGCTGTTACGATTACAAGGTATAAAGCAAGGCATCTATATACTTTCAGATTGTGTTTCCTGATGTATGAGTGATTTTCCTGGCATTGTTTCAGAAAATCGACACGCTGGGCTATGCTGAAATGGTGCCAGCATGGAAGGTCCCTTATCCCGCCGGCCAGCCACGCGATTTTTTCAAGGACCCGCACAAGGGGCCAGCAGCTTTCCATTGCACTGAACACCTGTATGTCCGCCTGTCTCTCGAAATTCCTCATGAAAAAGCCGAAGACAAACCGAAAATATATGATCATGAGCAGGAATGATGGAAGAACGGCGCTCATGAAACCAAGCACTGCCTGGGGTCCGTTACTTGAAAAATCAATTACATGATAAAGAAAATCCGACTTAAGTAGAAAATATTGTATAGGGAGCATGCTGATCTGCGCCAGGGGAGCAAAACCCAGCAAAAGCAGGATATAAAGCTGAAGATGGTACTTTTTTACGTGCCCGATTTCGTGGGCGATCACTGCATCGACCTCTTCCGAAGTCATGGTTTTTATCAGCGCCGGAGTAATCAGAATGTATCGGAATCTCCTGATCAGTCCCATGATACCGGCTGTTAAGGACTGGCCTTCGAACAAGGGCCAGATCATGATGTCTCGGTATTTCAGATGCTGTTTTCTACAGAATTCCTCAATTCGGAGCCTGGCCGGAGAGGACGGCATGGGTGTGCAGTTCCATATCCTGGTGACTATTGCAGGAAATCCCAATGCAAGAATTGCAAAAAAGACCAGGAAAATAGTGGGTTCACCCCAAGGTGAAGAAAGGAATTTTTTCAGTGCGGGAAAGGAAGTCAGTTTCAGGATGTCGGAAAGCAGGGTGAGCAGCAGCCAGGGAAGGACAATCGGCAGGTTTATTCTGATGTTAGTGGAAAGAAATGATCGGCCTGTATGTGCTCTGCCGAAAATGGTCAGATAGCTTCTCTTTGCCTCAAGCCACATCACGGAAAGGTAGAGAAAAAACAGGACAAGCCCCCAGAGATTTATTAACGACGGAATTCGGGACATGAGCGGGAGCCCGGCCAGGAAGTATTTGATGTCCAGTAAATAGATATCAACAGCAAAAAACAGTATGGCCAGGATGGAAGTCCTCTGCTCGGACGCGGAATATTGCGTCACGTTACGGACCCGTTCCGGCCTGAAATGAAAGCGGACGATATATTGAAATATGATTCCTTTGAGAATAAAGAGAGGAAGTGCGTACGTTAAGGGAAACTGAGGTGTGTCAGGTATGTTGTTTGTTGATAAGACGAGGATAACAACGAGTAGATAAATAACGTTGCTATAGTTCAATGGTTGAATCCATTTCTTGACGAAGATTCGGCAAGTTTTTTATTGTGCTTACAGCATTTATTTACATATGCCTGCAATTGAGTATGGGTCAGAATCCCGTTTTCAGTGAAATACCCGCCGATTTTTTTTTGAAGGCGTCTTTGTTGAATAATTATCATTTTTAGTTGCGTTTTTGTCAGCAGGCCCAGATCAACCGCAGACTCTCCGAATTTTTTAAATGGTTTTCGTTTTTTGAGGATTGTAGGGATATCTGTTTCACTGAGCCAGCCGAAGTCGCGTCCGATTTCACCAAGACGGGGACGTTTGGTGCGCTGCCATACAAGGGCCTTTATAATGGTTCTCCAGTTGATGATACCTGAGTAATATAGGTAATGGCCCAGAAGAAGTCTTCGGGATGGCACCGGACCGCTATAGAGTTTTTCCGCATCCCATCCGAAATTATTGGAGTTGTTCCGGTGCCGGTATGCGGTCTGTGACGGTTGTTTGCTTGTCTTTTTGAAATTTGAATTTTTGTAACCGTTGTAGTCAGTCTCCTTTAGAGAAGTTGGCGGAAACCGAAATCCTCGCTCCCTTGCCGCAAGGTAATTTGAGAGATTTTCATATGCCTGTTGGACTATCAGAAAGTTATCAGTGTCTTGCTTGAATGATTTTCCGTTTTTAGCGTTGTCCCTGTCCGGATGCGTTTCAAACGCCCGTTTCCGGAAAGCGGTTCTAACTCCGGTCGGCTGAAGATACTCAAGAAAATCTCTATTTACGGTTAAGTTGGGGCCAAATAGTGCGTAACACGCGTTATAGAGTTCCTGTTCTGCGACTACCAACGACATTTCAGGTGTCCTTATTCAGTGCGTGAATGGATCAAAGTTTTGATTATTTCATAGATCAACATTACTACAAACATCATTGCCGATCAATTTTTTTTTGCAAAAAAAAACTAGAAAATTCAAGATGGTGGCTAAAAATGGGCTGAAAAATAAATTCATATAACCGTTCATCATTAGAACCGTGAACCACGGTATAGCGTTTTCAACCTTTTTTACCTCTGAGCAGTTGTCTTTTTTTTAGTTGACAAACTATATCATTTGGATATAATCCGAGGTTTACATCTGTAATGCGTGGTGTGTATACGCTTTATGCGTGGACCGTCCGGCAGTTTGGATGTCAATGGGCGCTGACAGGGATTTTTCGATTCCCGGATGCGTAAAAAAGAGGAATTTGGGCCTATAGCTCAGTTGGCTAGAGCCACCGGCTCATAACCGGTAGGTCCCTGGTTCGAGTCCAGGTAGGCCCACCAAAATTGACATATTAAGGAACAGGTCGTAAATTAATTGAACAAAATTCCATCTCATCTTCAGGCCATCTTTGGCCGGCTTTCAATCACAAAATCCTCAACGTAGCCCTGCTACGCCTGCGGTTTTGCCTTTCAAGCCAGCCAA
>JAIWHJ010000259.1:0-3892 GCA_048629695.1 Promethearchaeota archaeon | reverse complement strand
TTAGTACCTTAGAAAATATTTTCTGCGCGTTTTTGGCAGAAAATATTTTCGTGAAGGTACTTATCCAGGACCTTTAAAAAATTCCAGTTTATCTGGGTTAGGAATGAAGAATTAGGGATAATGAATATTTGTTGCCTTGCGCATAACATCATTATTTTCATAACATTTTCTCTTACAAAAAATTCGTAATTCGTAATTCCTAGTTACCCCGGCAGTTTTTCCAATACCGTCGGGAACAGGCTCATGTCCGTGTGGGGCAGGAACAGGGATGCCATGTAGTGATTCATGAACTGGGGGTTTTCGCTCATTTCTATGTTGGTCATAAGTTTGCTTACTTCCTGGCGCTCCCTGAATCGTTTGTGGTCGGTCAGGCTGATCTGTGCGCCCAGAAGAGAGCCGTTTCCAAGATAATAGAATTTTTCCCGGTCAAGATCCGGAAGCAGCCCTATGCAGATTGCACGTTCCAGATCAATATATGCACCGAAATTTCCTGCAAGAATCACCCGGTCAAGATCACCCAGGGTCATGCCGACCGTTTCGATCAGGGTCGTATACCCGGCATACATGGCGCCCTTGGCCCGCATGAGGTTGTCAAGATCAACTTCTGTTATCGTGAGGTCCTCGCCGATCAGTGACCTCTTTGCCCACACTATCACGTATTCATATCCGTCAGGTCCCCTCCTGATCCTGGGATGATCCAAATTCCGTTTAAACTTGCCCCGTTGATCAATAACGCCCGCCTCCAGCAGTTCGGCAACAATTGAGATCAGGCCGGAGCCGCAGATTCCCCGCGGTTTTGCATGGTCAATGGTGACAACCATGGGATCAAGGGTCTCGTGATGAATATGGAAATTCTCAATCGCGCCCCTGTCGGCTCTCATCCCGTGGCTGATGCCGCCGCCTTCAAAAGCAGGTCCGGCGGAACAAGCTGCGCACACCATCCAGTCCCGGTTGCCGATTACGATTTCACCGTTGGTGCCGATGTCAATGTACAGGGTCACTTTTTCTTGTTTATAAAGCCGGCAGGCATGCACTCCTGAGATGATATCGCCGCCAACGTAACTTGCCACCCCTGGGTAGAGAAATAGACGGACTGATGGATGGGCAGCCACGTTCAGGCGTGCCGCACGGGTCAGGGGAAACTGGCTGCACGTGGGCGTATAGGGCGCTTCCCTGATGAATCTGGAGTCAAGGCCGAACAGCATGTGAGACATGATTGTGTTGCCTGCCGCCATTATATAGCTGATGTCGCTTGGGCTGATAATGACCTTTTTGCACACAGTCTCTATAATTTTATTGATGGTGCGGACTACTCTTGCCTGCAGGTCCTCTATCCCGCCCGAACGTTTGGAATAGACTATCCTGGAGATCACGTCTTCGCCGCAGGATATCTGATCGTTGTATGCGGATGCATCGGCAATTATTTTACCGCTGTTGAGATCAAGAAGCACGGCGCATACGGTCGTAGTCCCGATATCAACCGCCAGGCCGTACAGCCTGTCTGTTGTGTCACCCGGCTCAACCGCGATTATCCTGTCAGGTTCTTCAACCCTTTTTCCGCGGAGCAGGATAACGGTGACCTCCCAGTCGGCCTCCCGGAGTGTAAACGGCAGTTCCTTCAGCAGTTCCGGATGATCGTAAGTTGGTTCCTTGCAGGAGTGGCAGTTTTCCCGAATTTCACTCATAAGGCGTTTCATGTCTGAAACATTGTCTTCAATCGTGGGCCTTGGGAGTTTGATGAAACGTTTTTCCACAGGCGGGTCAATATCCCACCGGCCGATCAAGACCTCAAGGGAACGGGCGCTAATGGCCCTTGTGGTTTTGGGTTTTCGTTTCAGGGCCTTGCCCCGGGCCGACATTTCTTCAGGGATCCGTACCACGAGATCCGAGACAACCTTTGTCTGGCAGGCGAGCCGGTAGCCTTCGGTATGATCTTTATGGTTCAGTGAGTCAGTCTGAGTGGAAGAATCCTCCCCCTTTTCAAGTTTGATCCTGCATTTGCCGCACACCCCCTCACCGCCGCAGAATGCCTGTATGAATACACCTGCATTTGCCGCAGCGTTAAGCAGATTTTCACCGTGTTCAACCGTGATACTGATATTGTCTGGAAGGAATTTGACTTTTCTTTTCATGGAGACGTTCACCAAGGGTAAAAGGAGCAACGCAACTATGCGGGATGGATCGGCGCATTTATTTTTGAGCGAACCCTTAAATTTAAACTTTGAGAAACTTGAAGATAGAAGTTACAACGAAAAATCAAATGTTGAAAGAGTCAATTTTTTTAATCCCTGATTTTCGGTAACCGTTCATCAAATATAGAAAAGGTTGAACACACTCTGCGTATATCCGCTTACGTGCGGATTATTTTCTTGACGCCAATATATTTTTCCAGTTATACAGGAATCAATCAAGCAATAAAGAGTATTTTCCAGGTTCCGTTTTGACGGATGAAAAGGGAACCCCGTGCGAATCGGGGACGGACCCGCCGCTGTAACCGAGTACGAACGTCGCAAAAAACCACTGTTTATAGGGATTCTAAGGGTTCTCTCTAAATGGGAAGGCGCGGCAAGTAGGATGAATCGGAAGTCAGAAGACCTGCCTGGAAAGGAGCATGAACTCAACGGCAAAGAGACATGCTTCACGCTGGTTCATGGATAAAAAAGGGATGTCCTGGATCGATTTTAAAAATTGGTCCGGGATTTTTTTATTTCGGGCCGTAATAAAATTGGGATGGGAAGTTGTTTCGGCCCGACCCCTAAGGAGATTGACCATGATTAGCAACAAATTTTTTATCGCGGTAAGTATTTTACTGGTATTGATGACGCAATTGGCCCAGGCTGGGCATGGGCAACAGGCAAACCACAAAACCGCGGTTGTGCTGGCTATGTTCGGCACCACCATGGAACCGGCGCTGGAAGGACTGCTCAACATCAAGCGGCAGATCAGTAAAGCCTACCCGAACACACCTGTCAAAATAGCTTTTACATCCAATATCATCCGGCGCATCTGGCAGCAGAGATCGGCTGACCCTGAATACATCAAAAATAATAGCTCCATTCCGGCCGAAATTCTTCAGGCCCAGGGACCCCTGGCCACCATTGCCAATTTGCAGGATAATGGCTTTGATACCATCATCGTCCAGCCTACGCATATTGCCTTAGGTGAAGAATTTACTGATCTAAGCGCATATGTGGCCGGATTGAACTCTATCAAGACCATAAAGCCGAAATTTCAGCCCTTCCATAAACTGGTGATCAGCCGCCCGGCCCTGGGCACGGTTGGCTCAAAACATCCCTATGTCGATGACATTACAGCCGTAGCCGAATCACTGGCCTCGGACGCAAAATTTTCAGCCGCAAAAAATGCCGCCCTGGTTTACATGGGTCATGGCAACGATTACTTTCCTTCCGGCGGTTCCTATCTGCAATTCGAGGACAGGATGCGGACAATGTATCCCAAGGTCAAGACGTACATCGGCACGGTTGAGGGCTTTCCATGTTTTGATAATGTCCTGGCCCAGTTGAAAAAAGATCAGGTAAAAAAGGTGGTTCTCAAACCATTCATGACCGTGGCCGGCGACCATGCCCGTAATGACATGGCCGGGGCTGAAGAGGATTCCTGGCAATCCATGCTGAGCCGGAATAACATTGAGGTTATTCCTGTAATCAGGGGACTGGGCGAGCAGAATGATTTTGCCATGGTGTTTGTTTCTCACCTGGCTGACGCGGCTGCGGATGCCGGTATCAGTCTCCGTTGATTCAAAAGTTTATTCATAAGGGACGGGGACGAAATAACTTCCCCATCTATGCATCTCAGCTTCAGGCTATCTTTGGCCGATTTTCAATCGCAAAGTCCTCGGAATAGCTTGGCTATGCCTGTGGCTTTGCTCAAT
>JAIWHJ010000258.1:0-3895 GCA_048629695.1 Promethearchaeota archaeon | reverse complement strand
GAGCCGGACTGATCGCGTTCATATGGAGCGCCTGTGAACGATTACAAAAAATGGAGCAGGCTGTAAGCCGGATTTTGTACCCTGTTCAGGGCCATGATCATTTATCTGGGACATCGGTCACCCGATGCCTCTTGCGACCTACCCGGGAACTTCGGACGGGCAGCCCTCAAACGTTCCCCTATTTGGTCTTGCTCCGGGTCGGGTTTGCCATGCCTCCCATGTCACCATGGAAGCGGTGAGCTCTTACCTCGCCTTTTCACCCTTACCGGATTTCAGGTACAGGACCTCGAACCCGGCGGTATGTTTTCTGTGGCACTTTCCTCGGGGTCACCCCCAGTTCGCGTTACGAACCACCCTGCCCTGCGGAGTCCGGACTTTCCTCCAGCATGTTTGAGACACACCGGCGATCATGCGCCTGCTCCAAATCCCTTGCCCCGTCAACCTTTACTGCTCTCCGGCAGATGATAAATAATCCTGTTACATGTGGGACAAAAATAAAGCTTATCCTCTTTCATAAGATCGTTAAAGAGCTGTGGAGGAATATTCATATGGCAACCCTGACAAACTCCTTGAGTAACACCGGCAATTCCTATACCGTCTCGCCTTTCCAGAAGCATATCATATTTTTTCAGGATTTTTGGTTCAATCTCCTTGGCCTTCTGCGCACGCGCCTTGACCATGGAAGATTTCTTGGCATTAATCTCTTTTGCAATCTTGTCAACATTTGCCTGTTCCTCTGCCAGGAGCTTTTTCTCTGTCTTATTTACTGCGACTTGCTCGTCAAGTTTGGCTTTAAAAGACTCAACCAATTCCAAAAGCTGGATAATTTCGTCTTCCCGCTGCTTATTGGCCCTTTTCCCGTCCTCGATCTCCTTCATCAGGCATTGATATTCCCGGTTGTTCTGGATACTCATCACCTTGCCCTGTCGATCCTTGACCCGGGCCGTTTCATCTTCAAGATCCGTCTGCAGTTTGCTTTGCTGAATTTCAGCAGCCTCGATCTTGCCGGCTATCAGCTCTATGGCAGCCCTTTGTTCATCAATCACTGATTTCCGCTTTTCAAGTTCAGAGTATCCTTCGGCCATTTCTTGATCCAGTTTACGCACATCGAGATCAATGACCTGCAATTCCACAATCTTGCTGATGTTACCTTCCAATTTTATTCCCTCGACTTGTCAAATAAGGTTCATCGTGGATTACCGGGGTAATCCACTTGAACAGCTATTAGCGCTTAGCTTTTAATACCTTCACGAAAATATTTTCTAAGGTATTAAAAAGTGTTATTCTCATTAGCCGTGCATCACATAATTATGCCACGGACTTTGCTGACTCGTAGTTGCCTTAATTTTTACATCCAGCCCTCTTTCAGCCAAAACAGACTGCAAAGATGAAACCAGAACCGGGACAATCTGATTTTCCGTTGCAAAATGGCCTGCGTCAATTATGCAGAAACCAACCGCTTCCGCCCATCTGGCCACACTGTGCTTGACCTCACCGGTAACATAAACCTGAGCGCCCATGCTGAATGCAATTTCTGAGAGGTCTGAGCCGCTGCCCCCGCAGACAGCTACCATATTTACCTTGGCCGGCAGCCTGCCGGAAATGCGTAGTACGGAAATATTCAGTTCCCCTGCCAGATGTTCTAAAAACGTCTGCGACTCCATTGGATCGGAAAAACTTCCAATACGCCCCAGACCGGACACTGTCGGCTCAGCGCCGGTATCCGACCTTACCCCAACTGAAAACTCTTTAGAAACAAGCGGTTTTGTATCTTCAATGCCGAGCTTTGCCGCCAATACATCATTAACACCGCCGGATACTATATCAAGATTAGTGTGACATCCTATTACCGCAATTTTTGAACCAAGGGCTTTCATCAATAGGCGGCCTGTGGGCAAGTCTGTGCGCACCGAACTGAGCGGCTTGAAAATCATGGGATGATGAGTAACAATGGTATTTATTCCTGCCGAAACCGCCTCATCCAGGATCTCTTCCGTCAAATCCAGCGCCGTAAGTACCCCTGAAACCTGCTGATCCGGGTCACCCACCATGAGCCCGACATTGTCCCACGGTTCCGCCAGCCCAAACGGGGCAATATCGTCAAGAACCGTAAGCAGATCATTTAATTTCATCTCCGGAATCCTTAATACACAGCCCTTTTGCGCAGGACAATCGCATTAAAACAGCAATAGAAGCAGTTGGTTACCCATACACAAAAAAAAAGGCGCAACCCGATCCCAGGTTACACCTTATCCGTCAAACAAGCAGGACTTACCCCGCGTTTTGACAAACTTGCACAACTTTTCTTTACTTAACGCCTCTTCAAACAGACCATTCAATATGGTTCTCACCATCTTCTTTCAAAGCTGCCGGAAAATATAAAAAAATCCGGCAATACGGTTCGCAACAATGAATACAAACTTGAATACTTTTTCAAAATTTTTAAATCTAATCTTAGGGCTCGTTCAAAAACAACTTCACATTTTGAAAATGTAAATTTACATTTTTGAGCAAACCCTTTAGGAACAGAGAGGAAATAAATTGAGCAAAATTACGCTCAGCTTTAGGTTAGATTTGGCTGGCTTGATTGAGCAAAACCGCAGGCGTAGCAGGGCTACGTTGAGGATTTTGTGATTGAAAGCCGGCCAAAGATGGCCTGAAGATGAGATGGAATTTTGTTCAATTTATTTACGACCTGTTCCTAAGTCACCGAGCCAAAAAAGAGACACGGACAAACAAGTTTGCCCATGCCACCCATCACCCATCGCCTCCACCAAATCCGTTATAATCAGGATAATTTCTATACAACAAGACGACCCAGAGTGAAGATTTGCGGAAAATGGCACAACAGAGTCTGCGGAGAATAAATGAAGCCGTTAAAATCCAAACGTAAAACCGAAATCCTGGCAATAGCCATCCCCTTGTTTGCCAAGGCCGGATATGATGGCGTGGCCATACGCGATATCGCCAAGGCGGTCGGCATGAGCGCTGCCGCTCTTTACCACCATTTTCCTGATAAGCGATCCCTCTACCTTGCCGCCATGTCTCAGACCTTTGCTGATAAAGCAAGCGGGTTGGTAGAGTCATTGAACATAACAGATACGCCGCAGGAGCGTCTTGTTCGTTTTATCACCAATCTCTGTGAGTTGATGTATCATGACCAGGATTTTAACATTCTGATCCAGCGGGAGATATTGGATGGTGATGACAGCAGGCTGCAACTATTGGCACAAGAGGTATATCATGACCTGTTTCAAGGTATCACCGAGCTTTGCCGGGAGCTTAGCCCGACTTATGAACCTCATCTGCTGGCCGTCTCTGTTGTCGGGCTTGTCGCATACCATTTTCAGACCGGCCCGATCCGCCAGTATTTGCCGGGCGGCAAACAGGTGTATAATGAACCAGCCATTGTTGCCAAACATGTTACATCACTATTATTGTCTGGCCTGAAAAGTTGAGTAGTATGAAAATGACAGCAGATCCAACTGTTAATGGCCAATTAAACTGAGCCGGAATTGGCCATTAACAAATAAATGGTGTTACAGGAAATGACCACACAATAAAAAAAGCAAGAAGATGCAACAAAATTCCCTACATTATACCCGCTGTTTGGAAATACTGGGCCAGTCTCCGCTGTTTGGTGGTGTAGACGATGCCGTATTGCGGGATATGCTGCGGATATTCCATTACGAGACTCATGCTAAAGACGAGACCGCCATTTCACCGAAACAGGCCTTAGACCGTCTCTATATCATAATCAGTGGCCGCGCCAAGGTTTCCGTTTACAACCCGGACAATGGAAGAGAGCATATTCTGTTTCTGATAGGGCCGGGCGATGGCTTCGATCTCATCAGCCTGCTGGACGGTGAGTGGCATGATGCCGTAGCCACAGCTC
>JAIWHJ010000257.1:0-3904 GCA_048629695.1 Promethearchaeota archaeon | reverse complement strand
CCCAGAAACCGATTGTAGATGAAATTATCCGGAAGCCCGCTGAAGGGGCGGTACGGATACCGGTGGTTTACAAGGTTGCCCAAAAACCAATATTGGAGGGAATTACCGCAAAGCCGACGGCTGAAGCAACACAGCGACCGTCACTTAATAAGGTTGACCAAAGACCGGTTGTAGAAAAAATTGACCAAAAGCCGGCGGTTGAGGCGCCCCGAACACCAATGGTTCACAAAATTATTCGGACGCCTGTGGCTCATGACTCCTCACATCAGCCTGAAGAGCCCCTGCCGGAATCCGCTGAAAAGGCTGTCGGAACATCCACGTCCGTTCCGGCTGGTCGTATGCTGAACGAAAATGAATGGTAAAGTTTTTAAAACAGACACATGAAAATTAAAACACTTAAATGTATGCTGGATCTTGATTCCGGTTCCAAGGCGGATATTATTTTCAGGCCTTTAGAATTTGACACTGACAAATTCGATAAATACATCCATGAAGAGACTCCGTCGCTTTTCCTTGTCAGACTAAACGAATTCAATGACCTGGTAAAAAATTTGCCTGGCCGGTTAAAGGTTTATAAAAAGCAGGCAAGCGGGAAACAGCTTTGGAGATATTTTCATGAAACGGGCCATATCGCTATTCCTGCAAAATACGGCAGATTGGGAGACTTGAAGAACGCTTTACATGACGTGCTTACAAGTGATATTCGGAAAAAAATTTGCCTGGCAGGGGTTAAAGAGAAGCTTTTTGACAGTCTGAAACCAACGGATTCAGAACTCCTGCATCATCCCCCCTCCCCGAAAACAGACGAGATATCTCCAAACATGACTGACCGGCCCGGTAAAACCGCGCTGGACGAAAACACGCATTCCACTTCTACAAAATCAAAATATTTAGATGAGATACAATTAAACGGGCCCGAGGATCTACCCGGTTTTTTCAAAGGCGAATCAAAAGAAGCCTATGAGGTTCGCGAACTTATTATCAGGGCTGCCACTGTGCCGGGTTTTAGAAATATTCCCGTATTGATTCTAGGTTCCACAGGCAGCGGCAAGGAGCCGATTGCCCAGGCTATTCACAAACTCACCAATCCAAAGGTAAATCGCGTATGGGTGGAATTGAACTGCAGCGCAATCCCGGAAAAATTACTTGAAGCGGAACTTTTCGGTACAACAAAGGGCATTGCAACCGGAGTGGACAGCCGTATCGGCTTATGGGAATTTGCCGGTTTAGGAAAAGGCACCTTATTTCTCGATGAAATCGGCGAACTGAGCCTTGAACACCAGGCCAAACTTCTCCGGGCCCTGCAGGAAAAAAAGATCAGGCGGATCGGCGAGACTACTGATAGATCCGTTGCGGATGCCAGGGTCATCGCCGCCACAAACCGCGACCTGGTAGCCATGATCGACCAGGGTCTATTCAGGCAGGATCTCTACACCCGCCTTGCGCGGCTTGTGATCCGCACCCCACCGTTTGGGGACCGCCCAACTGATATTGAACTCATGGCAAAGGACATCTGGCAGTCCACTACTGAAAGCCGGCGAACGCCGCTCTCACGCGAAATCATCGATGTTTTGAAGCGTTATTCATGGCCGGGCGGAGTGCGGGAACTCCAGGACGTCTTACTTAACCTGGACTTCCACTGTTACAATGTCCAGGAATTACAGGTGCAGCACCTTCAAAAGGTAATGAAATATATCAGATCCGGGCCCACGACTTCGGACATCCAAACAGAGCCTGAAGTTCACATGGCAACCGAAACCCACGGGCCGGCGGATGGAGTGACTAAAGGAGCGGATATCAGTTCGCTTTATGACCAGGTTGAACAGTATAAACATGATCGTCCGACCTATGTTCTTTTCAGTGAAGTTCTGCAACAGATTTTAAAAAAGGCTGCGCGGGAAAAGGCATTCTTTACGTTTGTCCTGTCACGCGCCAAGTCCATTGCCGGCTTTGCCGAAAAATTGTGCCGCAATCATACCAGGGAGACTGTCAAGGACCTCTGCGCGGCCCGTGTTATTGTTCAAACTTCAGACCAGGTCAAATCTATATGCAGCTTTCTTGAAAACTATTTTGAAATCGATCGCACCAATTCGATCGGACCTGATCGTGTCGAACTGGGAACGGAATTGGGGTTCCGCCCTGTCTCCTATGTAGTCAGGCTTGATCGTTCGCGATTAAAAAAATTGGAGAGAATACTGGGTGACACAATTCCGGACAAGGTCTTGACTCTCTGGGCAGAGGTACAGGTACGTACCGTGCTGGAACATGCATGGTCGGAAATCAGTCGTGAAGCCGGACGTGATACTCCTCTTTCCATGCCCGCAAAATTGAACCGGGAACTCATGTGGCTTGGTGAGGTCTTAAAAACCGTTGACAAGTCCTTTTCCCGAATCCAGAAAGACCTGCAGGCATTTATCACCAGTAGCCCTGCATATATGACATCGGAACAGTTACAGCGGGAAATCAAAATCCTGGAAAGAGTACTGGAGTGTGATCCCGGCAATATACGCGTGGCGGCTCGAATCGGCAAACTGGCCATAGCGCTTGAAGACTGGGAAATGGTCATCAAGACGCTTAAAGCCTACAAAAATTCGGGATATCCGCCAGTACTAAAGGACCTTGGAATAGCCACGTGCCAGAAGTACAGGGATAATCCGGAATCTGAAGAATATGCCCATGGCCAGGCATTGCTTGCCAAGGCATGCGAGGAACCGTATCCGGATCCGGACGCCCTTGCTTCGCTTGCCGGCACATGGAAACGGTGCGGTAAAAAGGAGAAGGCGCTGGCCCTTTATCGTCGAGCGCATAAAATCGACGAGGCTGATCCGTATGCGCTTGGAAACTATATGGAGACTGAACTCGATCTTGACCCGGCCGGCTCGATTGTGACTGTTTTGAAACCACAGATACGCGCCGCTGTCGAGCGTTGCCGTGATCACGCCGTGGCCGGTATAAATCTACCGTGGGCCTTTTTTGACCTGGGCAAATTTCTAGCGCTTCTGGACGAGCGTGCCGAGAGTTTTGCCGCATATACACGGGCAGTGCGGCTCAGCACGTCATCACATATGATCAGGACCTCTCTTGATTCTCTTAACCTGTTTTTCAAGGTCGGGAAATGGCCTCCCGGCTTTCAAACAGCCAAGGCCCTGCTGGCGCTTGGCTGGGCAGCCGGATTTCCATCCAAAGAGGCGAGGTTACACCTCCTTAACATCCTCTCTCCTCATTATGAAATAAAATCCCCGGTCGTTTTTGTGGCCGGCGGCCGGGATGAATACTTTTCCGGTCGTGGCCCTGAATACGGCTTACTTTTTAAAGAAGCATTCAGAGATTTTAGTGGAACAATTATCTATGATTGTGGAATTACAGGCGTGGCCGAACTCATGGCTGACATACATAAGGGGTCTTCCGAGACTCTCGGCATAATCGGTTATTCGCCGGCCGGCGTCCCCCAAATCAACAGCAGGTTAAAGCGATTGTGGGAGATACGACATACTACGGGAACCGAACCTACGATTCTTGAAGCGCTTCAGGCCTGGAAGGATATAATTCTATCTAAAATTTCACCTTCCAATGTCCTTGTCCTGGGATTCGGCGGCAACACTCTTGATGCGGAAAGATATATGCCGGCGCTGGCTCTGAGTGCGCGTGTAATGGTGATTCAGGAACCTGATGACCGCTCCGAACCTGTGATGGCAAATACATACTGGGAAAACGTCAAAGGCATTAACGTGATCCCTCCGCCACCTGACGCCGCGGTATTACGCGCCATGCTGCCACGGAATTAAGGATTCGGCAAAAAATAAAATGCTATTTTGTTATATTTGTCGGAAGTGGGACTTTAGTACCTTAGAAAATATTTTCTGCGCGTTTTTGGCAGGAAATATTTTCGAAGGTACTTATACCC
>JAIWHJ010000256.1:0-3908 GCA_048629695.1 Promethearchaeota archaeon | reverse complement strand
CACTGCATCCCACAAAAGGCGGGACTAAAGTCCCACTTCCGTTTCACATAATGAAGATGCCAAGCAGTACAATTTATTTTTTGCCGAGCGCTTAACATCTACGCATTGCAAAGGAATATATTAAATGAATAAAGAATCTTTTTTGCACAATACCGAGGAAGAATTAAACGCGATTCTCCGTCCATACCAACAGGAGTTGAATCGCGGTCAACGCATGGCCGACTTTATAAAACAGTGTGTCCGATGTGCGGGACGAAACGATTTTCTCCAGTTGGATGAACAGCTTCAAACAAAGATGGCCGAAAACGTGGAACAGGAAGAGCCGTTAACGGATTGCAAACCACTTTTTGACAGCTTGCGGGAATACGCCGGGGAGCAGGTGGAAAGATACCGGCTTCAATTTATCGAAGACCTTAACAGGCTGGCGGAAGAAGCCGGTCTGCCCATTGAAATCGATTTCCCCCGTTTCAGCGTGCTTAAAGGCATTGACGGAGAAATCAATTTTTCCAAACGTATCACGACCATCAATAAAAAGGCGCTGAAATCCATTGATCCCCGCCGCATCGTCACTGCCGCGCTCCGAGTGAAAAAACAACTCTATGATCGGCCTTTTGATCCACAAGTGTTTATTGACAGCCTTTACAAGACATATGCCTCCATAATCAAAACCGAAAAATTTCCCCCCGGCCATACTGTCCCCATTCAACAGTTTTACCTGGAATATGTGATTTCCCGGCAAACCAAAACATTTTTCACCAACATGGACAAGACCAAGTTCCGGGGCTACAGTCTGGACCAGTTTGGAGTGGATATATGGCGTTATTTTGAGGCCGGCATCGGCGGCACTTCGAACGGCAATGTCTTACAACTGACGCCGGGGCGTAATTATTCACTCTGGCTTATCGACGGCAACGGCGAACCGAGGCAGATTTCGGGAATTTCGTTTCTAGGGACTCGGGAAAAATAAATTCCATAAAAATTGGTAACTTTTCAATAACTCAGGGTAATCGGAGTCTTCCGTGTCTACAGGAGGGTGAAACATGATAAACAGAGAAGAGATTGATCAATTAAAACCGTTTCAGGCCCGGTCTATTATTGAAGAACTTCGAAAAGGGAGCGTGCCGTCCGATTATGTGCTTTTTTTTACTGTGGGCCGCGACAACTGGCTCACCTTTATCGAGGACGATCTGAAAAATTACATTGCCGAAGGCGGGGCCAAAGTCCGCTTTTTGAGTGGTGATTACGGTGACGGAAAGACTCATTTCATGTCAATACTTAGTCACCTTGCTCTGCAGCAAGGGTTTGCCGTATCCTTTGTCGTATTGACGCGGGAGACGCCCATTCACAAGTTCGAAGCCGTTTATCAAGCCATTACTTGCCGGCTTCGCGGTCGTTTTGAAGGCATTGGGATTCGAAATCTCTTAAATCAATGGCTTGACGGGTTGGTTCAAAATGAGACCCCTCCAGGCCCGGAGCAAATTGCCGAGCTGACCGAAACCTTACGCAATCTGCCGGGCATGAACGTAAATTTCGTCAATGCGCTTGCGGCCCTGGTACACAATCGTTTTTCTCCATTGCTGGAGGGAGAAGCCAAAGACGAGCGGACCGCAAACCGGGAGATCATTTTCCACTGGTTCGAAGCAGGCAAAGCGACCAAACGGGAACTTAAGCCCTTTGGGATTTTTGAAGTAGTGAACAAGGCCAACAGCAAGCAGATACTCAACTCATTAAACGCTTTTCTGCGTTACCTGGGCTATAAGGGACTTATTCTGTTGCTGGATGAACTGGAGACGGTCATCGCCCAGTCCACGTCAGTGCGCAACGCGGCATACGAAAACGTACGGCTGCTGATAGATAATACCGAACAGGCTGAATATTTCCATATCTTCTTCTCCATCATCCCGGACATATTGCTGTCGGAAAAAGGGTTTAAATCCTACGACGCCTTATGGAGCCGCGTCCGATCCATCGGCCTGAATAAACGGATAAATTATCGCGGGGTTTTGATCGATCTGCATCGGACGCCGTTGAAATCGAGCGAGCTGGCTGATCTTGGGCGGTCCTTGCGGCGTATTCACGAGATATCTTACCGCTGGGAAGCCGCAACGGCCGTATCCGACAAATTGCTTAAGGATGTCTGCAAAAATCAGGAGAAGATGGGGCTCTTAAGCGAGGTCCGGCTTTTTGTCAAACAGATCATCCGAATCCTGGATATGGCGGAACAGGGCAAAGAACCGGCTGAAACACTGGATCTTACGGAGCATATTGTTTCCAGTCAGCAGGAGATGGAACAAGAAAAGGTGGAACAGTTGCAACCAAGCTGGGATACATGATTACAGACCTCGTAAACATATCGTCAAATATGTGCTGATTTCTGGACAAATTGCTTCGATTTCAGACTGGAGTTAAGTTGTCAGTTGTCAGTTTTCAGTGGGCAGAGGGCGGTAGTACTGACAACTGAACACTGATAACTGACAACTCAGACCGACTAAACGTCCAATTATACTATGTCCCTTGCAAACACTGGGCCTTCGGGCCTGCTAAAAAAATAAAATCACGAGGTCTGGATTAAAAAATATGACCGATTTTGTCCAACTATTGGAAAACGCCGACAATTTTAAACTGCGACGGACGGTGGAACGATTGCGGGAGGGGCTTTTTGATCCCTTCGGCGTCCGGCTGTTAACCGCCCACGAAAGGCAATTAAACAAAATATTTAACCAGGGCGTTCAAGCGCTGGGGAAAAATAAGCCGGCCCACCTTTGTGTTTGCGGCGCCTATGGGCAGGGCAAATCCCATAGTCTTACCTATATCCGTCAACTGGCCCTGGAACAGGGCTTTGTTGTCAGCCAGATCAACCTTGACCCCAGGGAAATCCCGTTTCATGACTTTCGGCAGGTTTACCGCGCCCTGGTGAGTCAGATTTCTTTTCCGGATAACGAGTCCTCGCTGGTAAAATGGTGGAAAGACCGGGTCAACGAACAAAAAAAATTCTGGAAAAATAACAAGGCCGGGCCGCTGGATCTCATCCCGGAGTCGATGCCGCATTTTTTTAAAGCAGTTTTAACGGCCCTGGCTCAGGACAACATGGAGCTTTCCAAGCGGAAAATGAGGCTGAAAAAGCATGCCGCTTTTAGACCACGCGAGTTTCCATGGCTCCTGGCCAACGCACTGAACGGAGAAGCGCTGCCAGTGTTTCGTCTCCGTCATGCCATGAGATACCGGCAGGTTTTGTTTTACAAGGAGGCATCCCTGGTCTGCAAAGGGTGGGAACCATATTTTGAGGCAATCAGCGCCCTGGCAGCCATGTTTCAAAAAATGGGTTACAAGGGCTGGGCCTTGTTGTTTGACGAGGGTGAATCCATTGCCCAACTTCGCGTCAACTTCCGAAGGAAAAGCTACCATATTCTGGATCGATTCTTTTCCCCTGCTTCCCCAATGCCCGGACTCTATCCCATATTCGCCTTTACCGATGACTTTTTTATGCGGGTACAGGGGGAAGACTATGACCGGGTATATATTCGGAATGAACAGGAATTATCCTATTTCGAGAAAAACTACGCTGATGCCTGGCGCCATTTGAACATCTATCGCCTGCACGATCTATCCACCGGAGAATGGAAAACCCTGGCTGAAAAACTGCTCCATTTCCACGCCAAGGCATATGACTGGAAACCGCCGGAAAACCAAATGCTAAAAGAGATGGCGGAAAGTATGGCAAAAACAGGCGATCATGATGCTCGATTGAGAATAAAATCCCTGGTAACCCAACTGGACCTGACCCACCAAAAAATGGTCTTAGGCATTTAGGGCTCGCCCAAAAATAACTTTACATTTTCATGCGTCGATCCATCCCGCATGGCTGCGTTGCTCGTCGGTTAAATAGCCCTGCTATTCGCCCTCCTCGC
>JAIWHJ010000255.1:0-3930 GCA_048629695.1 Promethearchaeota archaeon | reverse complement strand
CCTCACAATACCATCGTCATGGACACGGTAACTTTGAATACCGGCGTAACGCTGCAGTATGCAGAGTGTGGAGATGGAAATGCCCAAGTAGTAATATTTTTACATGGTTACACCGATTCCTGGTTTTCTTTTAGTTCCGTAATGGAGAACCTGCCTCCTAAGGGTTCGGAAAGAAATAACATGCAATGAATTCGTAATTGTAACATGAAAGAAAATTATCAGCATCTTCTGCTGAATAGCCCTAATTGTAAGAACTTATACGGCTTTGAGCTATCGAATAAATGTTACAATCCAGAGAATAATATGCTTCAAAATGACAAGTTATTTCTTGCCGAGCACTAAGTACCTTAGAAAATATTTTCTGCCGGAAACGCGCAGAAAATATTTTCTAAGGTACTAAACCCAAATAAATAACATTTTTACAACCAAAACGGAAGGTAATGATTCAAAATGAATTTCAGAAATTGCATTATTAGATTGAGGGATAACAGCCAATGTGATATTCTTAGTCCGGGCACAGTGTTTGAAACTAGGATGGCTGTGCTCAGGGCAAACGCATGAAATTTACGTTTCAAATAAACCCTTGAACTTTTGAACCCGGAACCCGGCGGTATGCGCCGGCATATATTGGGAATTCGTATGAATCGTAAAAAAGGTAATATTTTCAGGAAAGCAGTTCTTGTTGCGCTTATCTGTATTCCGATTTTGGCACTCACGCTTCTGGAACGTGACTCAGGTGTATCGGCCAAGACTCAGGATACGTACAAACATCTTGAAATTTTTTCCAATGTATTAAGCATTGTCAAGAAAAGTTACGTGGAGGAGATCGATACAGAGGAAATAATAGAAGGCGCGATCAAGGGGATGCTGACAACTCTTGATCCTCACTCTTCCTTTATGAAGCCCGATGATTTCAAGGAACTTCAGGTCGAGACAAAGGGTAGTTTCAGTGGAATCGGAATTGAAATCGCAATAAGGGACGGAATTCTCACCGTTGTTTCCCCTATTGAGGGAACGCCCGCGTTTAAAAAAGGGCTTAAGGCCGGCGACAAGATCGTGAAAATCGAGGACGAGCCGACAAAAGACTTTACCTTGATGGAGGCTGTGAAAAGGCTCAGAGGAACAAAAGGCACAAAGGTAACCATATCCATTCACAGGAAGGGCTGGAGAGAGCTGAAAAAGGTTACGATTGTGAGGGATGTAATTCCTCTGCACAGTGTAAAATCGAGGTGGCTGGAACCAGGTTACTCCTATGTCCGAATAACCAATTTCCAAAGCAAGACAACGAAAGATCTGAAAAAGGTTCTGAAAGAATTTTCCGACAAAGAGGAGATCAAGGGGCTTCTTTTGGATCTCAGAAGCGATCCCGGCGGACTGCTTGATCAGGCGGTAAAGGTCTCTGATCTGTTTCTCCGTAACGGTGTGATCGTTTCAACAAAGGGTCGGATCAAAGAACAGAACATGACATATAAAGCCCATTCCGGAGGAGTTTATTACGATTTTCCCATGGTCGTACTGGTCAACGAAGGCAGCGCAAGCGCCTCGGAAATTGTGGCCGGCGCCCTTCAGGATCACAAAAGGGCTCTGATCCTCGGCGCCCAGACATTTGGCAAGGGGTCGGTGCAGACGATTATTCCCATGAATAATGGAGCAGGTCTCAGACTTACAACCGCCAGGTATTATACTCCGAACGGCACGTCCATACAGGCAAAAGGTATCACCCCGGATATCATTGTTCCGACGCCGGTTTTTACGCTGGAAGACACTGAGGCCGAGGAAAAACAGATCAGAAAACCTAGATTCCTGCGAGAAAAGGATCTGATTAACCATATGAAGAATGGTGATGATCCTGAGGAAGATGATGAAGAAACTACGGAACAAGAGGAGAGTGATGACGAAGAGACCTTTGTTGACGATAGTGATGATGTAAAGGAAGACGTCGGGGATGGAGATGAAGAGGATGAAGAGAGCAGAAAAAAAGAGGAACTGGAAAAAGATCCCCAGTTGAAAACCGCCCTGATGCTCCTAAAGGGACTTAACGTCTTTCAGGATATGAAGAAACAGTGATTGTAATTGAATGATGAATGATGAGTGATGAATGATGAATAGGATGAGAATATAGAAATTCAGTTATGCTGGTTGCCCTAATCGCGGCAGATAGGAGATTCCCCCCATCGCCCTAAAAACGTTCACAGGTGCCGTAGCTGTGCGCAATCAGGGCAATCAGCTATAGTTCGCTATGCTGGTTGCCCTGATTACGTGCAGATGCGGTGCCTGTGAACGTTTTTAGCTGAGTCGTCTTTGGCGGAGTGCTAAACTCTGTTGTCTGAAATTGTGTTGGATCAGTTTTTCACGGTCTTCATCCATGAGTACAGTGAATTTTAAAGAGGTACGAAATATTGTCCGACCGGCGTCGGTCTTTTTTTTCTCTGACGATACAACTTCGCCAAAACCATAAATGTAGATGTAGTCAGGCAACAATACAATATTGTATTCGATAAAGGCGCCTGGCTTGACCTCCTTATCGGGAAAAAAGGCAAGACCTTTGCCGCTCAAGTCCACTTCCTGGAATTTCAGCCTGTCAAACGGGGAATCGCCATCCCTCAGTTTGTCAAGTACCTGATTGATCTTGTTGTCCATGTGCTGTAACAGGTCTGCCAGTATTTTATCCCTTTGCCGCAACTTGGCCAGAGCGCTTTGTGCGCCGACATACATATGGAAGTCAGCATATTCCTCCTGTTTATACGGCGGCATGCCATTACTGAAGTCATCAAACACGATTTTGTATCTATCAGGCGACACCGTAGTATAGGAAAACAAAATTCTGTCCGTTACCCGGACAGCCTGCCGACGATCATGCTTTGGTGTTATCTTTCGGGTCCCATCCATTAGTGACCATCCATGATTTGCCCCTCGTTCCCAGGCTCCGCCTGGGAATGCATGCCTTAAGGCTCTGCCTTTTTTTAGACCAGTCAATGGTGCATGGAATGCACCCTGCCGGTTAGTGTCCATCCATGATTTCAAGATTTTCCGTGACCGGGCCTGGTTTGATCATCTTGATCAGGAATTCCACACGGCGATTTTTTGCTCGTCCTTCCAAGGTATTATTGTTGTCAAGGGGTTGACCGTACGCATATCCTGTAGCGCTCAGCCGGCCGGCCGGTATTTTGTATTTTTTGATCCAATATTCCACGACCTTTACAGAGCGTGCGGAGGACAGGCTCCAATTGGAACTGAATGCCACCCCTTTTTTAAGCGGCAAGTTGTCTGTGTGACCGCTTACCTCCACAGTCAACTTTTTGTCTTTCACAATCCGGCCGATTTTATCCAATATTGGTTTGAACTTATCCTGAATCGCAGCCTTGCCCGAATGAAAGGCAATAAAATCCTTTACCCGCAGAATTAATCCTTCAGGAGCGGGTTCAGCCTCGACCATTCCGGACTGGATTTCTTTTTCAACTTCCTGCGTTATTTCCTGCTGGAACTTGGCATCAAGGGGAATTGTTTTAAAATCCAGCGCTATTACTTGTTCTCCAAGCGGCGAATGGGGGATGAATTCTTTTTTTTGTACCCCGAATGCATCCTTCATGGAGCCGGAAATCTGTTTGAACTTGATGGCGTCCATTACTGAGAAAGAGAGCAACAGCACAAAAAAGCAAAGAAGAAGTGACATCAGGTCCGCAAATGTGCACATCCACAACGGGGCGCCTTTTTTACATTTTTTCTGTTTTATTTCCTCTTCCATGACTGACTGATCACACCTGGTAACCGTTCACAGGTGCCTTATATGTGTACCCTGAAGTGCATAAAAATTCCAGCAGTCTGGCGATGACACCGCTACGCTGTTATAGTAAACCTATGCGAACCGGACTGATCGCACCCCAAGGGCACTTCCGTTGGGCGCGTGCAGGTAAGCGAGCCTGCGAGACT
>JAIWHJ010000254.1:0-3940 GCA_048629695.1 Promethearchaeota archaeon | reverse complement strand
ACAACAGAATCTAATTTCAAACCATTTTTTTTGTATATTTTCTTATAGTTATCAATCTAAAATTGCGAATGCTCCCTTCAAGAGAATGCTTTAAATAAAATTTGAGAAAATATTGGGAAAAATTACCGAATTAATTTTATTTAGCTTTTGTTAGAATAATTATGTTCAACTACTTACATACGTTTACCTTGATCCTCCTCAGCCTCTGCGTAAAAAAAGAGGCCACTGGAAAATGAGGAGGAGGTGGGTTGAGCCGTCATATGAAAGAGTCTGGAACCCCGGGCACTATAACAGGCATGAAAAGTGGGTTTCCGGTCAATGGATCATGATCGTCGACAGAGAAGGATACTGGATTGAGGAACGGGTCCGGGTGAAAAAACGCCGTCATCGCAATCATTCCCGTTATTTCTGATTGTTGTGGGAACACTTTATTCACGAAAACGTAACCAATCACGGGGTCGAGGCAACCAAACCACGGTACCCACTTACTCTGTACCTTTTAATTCATGGACTATGGCTACCGTGCAAACGCAACTGACCGGCAAGTCAGTCAAGGCCGGAAGCTGATATTCTCGACCCTCCGGGTTGCCGGCCTTGTTTTTTTCTCCATTTTTATCATTGTATATTTCTGTCTGCCGTATTATGCGGAAAAGACTCTGCTTCCCGGTCTGGCCGGATCTGCCGGAGTTTCCGGTTTTTCGTGTGATGTCCGCCGTATCGGGATGACCGGGGCGGACCTTGGTTCACTTAAATTCGGTGAATCCGCGCAACAACCGGCGTTCCGTATGGAATCGCTCCGTGTTGATTACTCGCCTTTAAAGCTCATAAATAGACAAGTCAACCGCATCGTTTTAAGTGGTGTTCAGGTCAAGGTTGAATACAACGGCAACCGGTTTATTCTCGCCGGCCTGGATATCACGCCGTCTGTTTATGAAAACCGCCAAAACCATTCGCCCGACCTCTTTTCTCTTCCATTTTCCTTTGAAACCCTTGAAATTCGTGATGCCGTTCTTGTCTGTCTTTTCAATAAAAGAGAATTCAGGCTGCCGGTCGAGATTCACGTAACACCTGCAGCCGGCATCTTAAACGGGTTTCAATGCGATGTCCGACTTTTTCCGCGTGGCCTGGAAGTGCATCTGGCAATCACCATTGATACTGCACAGGAAAAATTTTACGCTGCGTTTGATGCTTCTCGTGTGCAGCTTGAAAGATTTGCCGATCTCTGTACAATGATTCCGGATTTAAGCCTTGCAGGCAATGTGGGGATTGCCGGCAAGGCGGAATTCTCAGTCAGTCCGTTTGAAATTTCCTCATTATCTGCAGAGTGTGAATTCACCGAGGCGGACTTTGCAGTCAAAGGGTTTGAAATTAGAAACGCGGCCGACCAAGTCCGTGGATTGCGGCCGGTTCGGTTGACGCTCAACAAGAAGGGCCGGGACCAATATCTTGTGAACTTGAGTGGATTTGACATCATGTCTCCGATTCCTGTTCAGGACTTAAATTTTACGGCCGACCTCAGGATAACGCCACCAGGAGTGGAAGGCGTCGGGGAAATCCGGGCATTGGTTGAAAAATCAAACATAGCTCCGGATTTTCCGGAACTGGAGCATGATATACCCGTAAATATTATTCTCAGAGGAGAGTATACACAGGACGGCTGGACCTTTCATGCAGCGACCAAAGAGCCTGATTCGTCCGGCCTGGCGCTTGAAACGGGCGGTGTGCGCCTGGAATCCGGATCAGCGCAATTCGAGATATCCGGCAAGGGATCAGGCACGGATGGAAGTGCGGAATATGTTGTAAGGCTTCCAGAATTGCATGCAAAAACTGATTCGCTCAAAGTCGCTTTGCCCTGGGTTTCATTGACAGGACATGTTAACGATTTTTCAGAAAATTTAAGTATGGATGGTACGATCCTGTTTTCAGGCGGCGCAATTTTTGATAAAAAAGGAAAAATTGCAATCAGCGGAATAAGCGGAAAAATTCCTTTAAAATGGCCCTGTCCGGATTCAGGACCCAGGGGTGAATTTTTGGCGGAATCGGTTAAAATAAACAAAATGCAGCTTGGCACCGGGACGGTCGCCGTCCGGCAAAAGGGAATGGGCATTGATTTTGAGATACCAAAATATACTCCGGCTTCTCCCATTGATCTGGGTGTTTTTTTGCCGGACGCGGCCGGGTTTTCCGTTCATGGCGTTTTTGAGGGCGCATCCACTTTGTCTTACAGCAATTCCGGTTTTAAATGGAGTATGGACACCGCCTTGCACAGAGGCAAGATACTCTCCTTAAAACAAGGCATGCAAGTGACAGGCATCGACGTATCGCTTGCAATACCCGATCTTTTTACACTGCAGAGCGCGCCAGGGCAACAATTGACCTTTGAAAAGGCTCGAATGGGGAAGATCGAGATAAACGGCGGGGCAATTGACTTTCAATTTGAATCAGGCGGATCGCTGTTTGTGGAAAAGGGTGTTTTCAACTGGTGTAACGGCCGTATCCATACCCAGGCCTTAAGGATTTCACCTTTAAAAAAGGATTACAATCTAACGCTTTTTTGTGACAGGCTGGACCTTGCCATGCTTCTCGAACAACTTGGCTCTGTCCAGGCAGAGGGCGATTGCACTGTGAACGGACGTATTCCACTCCGCTGGAACAGGGGGCGAATCAGCTTTAACGACGGCTTTCTGTTTTCAACGCCCGGCAAGGGAGGGAAGATCCGTCTATTTGATACTGAAATACTCACCGCCGGGATCCCTCCTGACTCGGTACAGTTCGCCCAACTTGATCTTGCCAGGGAGGCGCTGAAAGACTATGATTACAAATGGACCAAACTCGGGCTCTCTACAGAGGATGAGATCCTGGTCATGCAGTTAAAGCTGGATGGAAGTCCTGCAGGGCCGCTGCCGTTTGTTTACAGTGAGGAATTCGGAGGATTTGCAAGGGTCGAGGCCGACGGTTCGGGTTCTAATTTTCAAGGCATAGGCCTGGATGTCAATTTCAGACTCCCTTTGAACCGGATACTCCATTATGGAAAAGGATTGTCAGACGTTATGAAAATGATGGATGGGGGGAGTGATTAAGGGTTCGCTCAAAAACAAATGGATGGGAGATAGATTATGGAAAAAATTACAGGGATACTATTGGTCGCTTTGCTTGTCATGTCGTTTCCGGCCTGCAGCACAAAGCACCAGGTTGAGATTAAACCAATGGAAGTCAAACCGATTCACATAACCATTGATGTAAATATCCGGGTGGAAAAGGCCCTGGATGATTACTTCGGTGATATTGATGAATTGGAAGATGAAATGGATGTTGTTGATATATTGGGTGATTGATAAAAATATGGGTAATCGTTCACTGAGTACTAAGGAGATTGACTATGAAAAGCAAGATATGGGGACTTATAGCGCTTTTAATGCTGACCGGAATGATCTTTTCATTAACAGCAACGGCAGTTGCCGGCAATGGCATCAAAGCACGGATGAAGGCTCGTCTGCCGGCAATCAGGGAACTTAAGGATTCGCGTTTGGCGGGCGAAAATAATCAGGGATTTCTCGAGTTCCTGGAAAATTCTATCAAAAATCGTGGAGTTGTTGAATCTGAGAACAGCGACCGGAGGATGATCTACGATGCGATTGCAAATCAGCAGGGGATCTCGGCTGATGCCGTGGGCAGGCTCCGTGCAAAGAAGAACGCGGAAAGGGCAAGGCCGGGCGATATGATACAGAATGAAAACGGTGACTGGACACAAAAATAAGGAACAGAGAGGAAATAAATTAAGCAAAATTACGCTCAGCTTTAGGTTAGATTCGGAGTCTACGCTTACCTGGCTGGCTTGATTGAGTACCCCAAGGGTATTTGCTTTGCGGCACAAAACCGCAGGCGTAGCAGGGCTACGTTGAGGATTTTGTGATTGAAAGCCGGCCCAATATGGCCTGAA
>JAIWHJ010000253.1:0-3941 GCA_048629695.1 Promethearchaeota archaeon | reverse complement strand
GCAGGCTCGTTTGTCCGCACAACCTGTGACCGGTTACAGGTCAACAGGTTTTTTTTTAACGACATATGCCCAGTGATTTCTTACGGCTGGGAGGGGCAAAAGAATGACGAACAATGGTTCCGTCCCCAGTGGGATTATTGTAAACATTGTCAAGCAGTTCCTTTCTTCCCACCTTTCTCTTATCTTTATTATTCTTTCCCTTTGCTTAGGCGTTGCGGCAATTCTTGTCACCCCCCGCGAGGAAGAGCCGCAGATCATCGTGCCGCTGGCAGACATCTTTGTCAATGCGCCGGGCGCAACTCCGGCCGAGGTGGAGAAGTTGGCGGCAACCCCGCTTGAACGGCTCCTCTGGCAGATTGACGGGGTGGAATATGTCTATTCCATGTCAAACCAGGATAACGCTATTGTGACAGTGCGGTTTTTTGTGGGTGAGGACAGGGAAAAATCGCTGGTAAAACTCTACAATAAGATAAATATAAACATTGACCGGGTCCCGGCCATTGTCAAAGGATGGGTAATAAAACCGGTTGAAATCGATGATGTGCCTATAGTAGGTCTTACTCTTTTTTCAAAACGTTATAACGATCATGAACTGCGCAGGATCGGAGAGGAGGTCCTGGCCCGGCTGGCAGAGGTCAAAAATGTCTCCCGCACTGAGATAATCGGCGGCCGGAAGCGGGAAATCCGCGTCGAATTACAGCCGGAACAGATGGCGGCCCACAATATCTCCATACTAGGGATAGAGCGCACATTGGCAGGGGCCGACAAATCCGTCACTGCGGGCAGCTTCTCCCGCTTCAATCGTCAACTGACCATTACCAGCAACTCGTTTTTGACATCCGCGGAACAGGTGGCCTCACTGGTAGTCGGCGTTAATGACGGCCGACCGGTATACCTGCGTGATGTGGCCGAGGTCATTGACGGTCCGGAAGAACCGCTCTCATACACAAAGATTCGATTCTCAGACAATTATTGTCAAAAATCCGGGACCGACACGTTTGAATCGTCATGCCCGGCCGTGACCCTGGCCCTGGCCAAAAAAAAGGGGACAAATGCAGTGCGGGTCGCGGATGATGTTCTTGCCAAGCTGGCGGATCTTAAAGAGAGCATCATTCCGGATGATGTGAATATTGAAATAACCCGCAACTATGGCAAAACAGCTCAGCAAAAGGTGAGCAGCTTACTCTATTCCCTTGCTTTTGCCATAATCAGCGTTGTAATTCTACTTGCCGTGGTACTTGGTTGGCGGGAAGCGTTAGTGGTGGCCCTGGCTGTGCCGATCAGTTTCTCACTTGCCCTGTTTGTCAATTACATGTTCGGCTACACAATCAACAGGGTTACGCTGTTTGCCCTGATATTGTCTCTCGGTCTGGTGGTTGACGACCCGATTACCAATGTTGATAATATTCAGCGCCATATTTTTCTTGGTCGACATAATCCTTTCCATGCAACTCTAGCCGCGGTTCATGAAGTGCTTCCTCCGGTCATTATGTCCACTATTGCCATTATTATCTGTTTTACGCCGCTTTTTTTCATCACCGGAATGATGGGGCCTTACATGAAACCAATGGCGACCAGTGTCCCGCTGACCGTTATATTTTCAACATTATGCGCCATCACCATAGTGCCCTGGTTCAGCCATTTACTTCTGCGTAACACTGTCAGGCCGGCTGGGAAAAATGGGACTGATGGAACCTCCGGCAGAAAGGAATCTTCGATCACAGTCGTTTATCGTAAATCAATCGATCTTTTCTTGGTTTCCAGACCGAAAAGATACGCACTGTTTGCAGTTATACTTGTTCTTCTCGTACTATCGGCAGGGCTGGCATTCTTCAAGTTAGTGCCGCTGAAACTCCTGCCGTTTGATAATAAGGACGAATTTCAGCTGGTCATCGATCTTCCGGAAGGAACCACACTGGAAACAACAGACATGGTGACTCGTGCTTTTGAAGACTATCTGCGCAATGTGCCGGAAATAACATCCATGGTTTCATATGTGGGCGTATCCTCGCCCATGGACTTTAACGGCCTGGTGCGTCACTATTACCTGAGACAAGGCCCCCACCTGGCGGATATCCGCATTAACCTTGCCGATAAGTCTATGCGGGATTTTAAAAGTCATGCCATAACGCTCAGAGTCAGAAAGGATCTGGAAGATATTGCAAGGCAACATAATGCTGATATTAAAATTGTTGAAGTGCCGCCCGGGCCGCCGGTATTGTCGACAATTGTTGCGGAAGTTTATGGCCCGCCTGATATGCCTTATTCCGAATTGTTAGCTTCCGCTGAACAGGTTAAAGATATTATGATGTCAGAGCCGTTTGTCGTGGATGTTGATGTTATGGCCGAAGCCGACCACGACAAGGTCGATTTTTTGCTGGACAAGGAAAAGGCGGCCCTGCACGGGGTCTCGACTGAAAACCTTATAAGGTCCCTTCAGGCTGCAGTGGGTGGTTCAACCCCTGCCACCGTGCATCTGCCCGGAGAAAGGCAGCCGCTTAATGTAAAAATCATACTGCCTCGTGAAAAAAGATCCGGGATAGTTGATATCTTACAAATCCCATTAATGACTGCGGCAGGCAGAATGATTCCAATGGCTGAAATTGTCGATGTTAATCAGACAATTGCCCCACAGCCGATTTTTCACAAAAACCTGAGCCGGGTTGTTTATGTGTTAGGCGAGACTGCCGGCCGCCCTCCGGCAGAGGCTGTACTCAGCATGCAGAAGCGGCTTAAGAAAGAGCCTCCTTCCGATGGTGTCGGGATCAACTGGTCAGGTGAAGGGGAATGGAAGATTACTCTTAGTGTCTTCAGGGACATGGGCATTGCTTTTGGGGCCGCGTTGATAGGCATTTATATCCTGCTCGTGATACAGGCAAATTCCTTTTTTATGCCCATGCTTATTATGATGGCTATTCCCTTGACAATCCTTGGTATCATGCCAGGGTTCTGGCTCCTTAATATAATCACTTCCAGGCCGGTCGGCGGATTTGAAAATCCTGTGTTTTTTACGGCCACCAGCATGATCGGGATGATTGCCCTGGGAGGAATAGTGATAAGAAATTCGCTTGTGTTAATCGAGTTTATACAAGAAGAAATTAAAAAGAAAACGCCTTTAAGGGAAGCAATCCTCCAAAGCGGAGCTATAAGAATGCGTCCGATTCTGCTTACCGCCATGACGACCGCCATCGGCGCCTTGCCGATCACCCTTGACCCTGTATTCTCGGGTCTGGCCTGGGCCCTGATCTTCGGTCTGTTTGCCTCGACCGCCTTTACCCTGCTTGTAGTGCCTGTTACCTATTTTGCAATTTATCAGAATGCCGAACCCGGATAAACTGGAATTTTTAAAGGTCACAAAACACTTAAAATTGTTCGTAAGCTCAAACTGTTTTCCGGCATCAAGCCGAATATTTACATTTCCAGAGCGTAAAAAAAGATTGATCTTCCTATAAGTACATATTAAAATGTACACTATCATATAGGGAGGTAATCAATAAATGGAAATCAATGCCGCAGAATTCCGGGCAAATTGCTTTAAGATCCTTGACCAGGTTAAGGTAACGCATAAGGAGGTAGTTATTACCAAACGAGGCAAGCCGATTGCAAAGCTGGTGCACTTTGCACGGCAGAACGATAAGGATCCTCTCCTTGGAAGTATGGAAGGTCTTGTTGAAACTATTAGCGATTTAACCAGACCAGTCATTGATCCTGACGCATGGGAACTTGATTAAGTTATGATTCTGTTGGATACGCACACCTGGATATGGTCGCATAGCGCAACGAAGCTACTGTCTGATAATGTTAAAAATTTGATTAAAAAAACGCAAACCGATCAACGCACCATTGCCTCGATTTCCATATGGGAATTTGCAATGATGGTGACCAAAGGGCACATAAATGTAAAAATTGATCCGAAGCGCTGGCTAAACAATGCTATTGGT
>JAIWHJ010000252.1:0-3966 GCA_048629695.1 Promethearchaeota archaeon | reverse complement strand
AATTTCAATCCTTGTTCGTGTACGTTCACGAGCACGAGCACGGCACGGTGCTCCTAATGTTGAGACTGATTAGCGCTCCTTACATTATCTTACTGGTGTCACTTTTTTGTATTGCACCATCTTGATCTAACCAACCACGAGGCCCTGAAAATTTTCAGTGGATGGCGGAATTTTTTATAATGACCGGCAACAATGGTAAAGCTGTGACCGACAGTATCTGGAATACAATAAGGGCAACAGGGTTGCTCGGGGACCATCCGGTTCGGATACTCGATTCAACCGATTCCACAAACACGGCGGCCATGCAGATGTCGGGTGACGGAACCCTGCCTGGAACCATTGTAATTGCTGAAACCCAGGCAAAGGGAAAAGGTCGACTGCAACGTTCCTGGTTTTCCCCGCCGGGCACGGGCCTCTATTTTTCAATGATAATGAGCCCGAACCTGGCGCCTCAAGACCTGCCCAGAATACCATTGGCCGCAGGGGTTGCCGTCTGCCTGGCAATTGAGGAGGAAACCGGGTTGCAGCCCGGCCTCAAATGGCCCAATGATCTGCTCCTTGACGGCCGCAAGTTCGGAGGAATCCTTTGCGAATCAAAAGGCGCCGTCACCTCAGGCCAACCCTGCGTAGTCCTTGGAATCGGGATTAACGTATCGACTCCTATTGAATTATTTCCTTTCGAACTGCGTTCCAAGGCGACTTCACTAATGGCACATTCCGGAAATTATTTCAGCCGGGGGCAAATACTTGCCCGAATCGTAAAAGCTGTGGACAACATACTGACCCGCCTGGAGCAGTCTGGTTTTGCCGAAATCCTTGCGGAATGGAAAACAAGGGATACAATAAAAGGAAAAAAAATGACATGGCTTACACCAAAAGGAAAAAGAGTGACCGGAAAATCATTTGGACCTGATTCGGAAGGGGTTCTTATTATAATAGATGATTACGGAACTGCTCACAGGGTTTTTTCTGGTGACATCGATTTGGTCGTATGATATCATCCAAAAATTATTTTTTAGTGGCAATTCAGAAAGTTAAGTAATAATTTTAAACTAATGATTCGCATCAAAATGAGAAGTTATTTTTGAGCGAACCCTGATTGGAGGAAATTATGAGCGAAGAAGAAAACAAAATTTCTCGGCGTGATTGGATCAAAACCGGATTATTAGGAGGCATTGCTATGGGGTCTTATTGTCTGTTTACAAAGGATGGACATGCTGCGGTCGACGGCAAATATTGCAATGACATGACTAATGTCCCTACTTCCTTTGCCGGACAAATTGTTTCTCCGAAAATTGATAAAACTGCATATATTCATCCATTAGCGTCTGTAATCGGGGCGATTCAGGTAGGAAAGCGTGTAATGGTTTCACCTGCGGCATCGATCCGAGGTGATGAAGGAACACCTATTGTGCTGGATGATGATTCAAACGTTCAGGACGGTGTAGTGCTGCACGCGTTAGAAACCCAGGAATCAGGACATCCTGTTGAAAAAAATCAGGTCACGATTAATGGTAAAAAATATGCCGTATTTATCGGCAAAAGGGTTTCACTTGCTCATCAGGCCCAGGTACATGGTCCCGCGGCAGTTGGAGACGATACATTTGTGGGAATGCAGGCATTGGTATTTAAAGCAATTGTGGGTAAAGGATGTGTTATAGAGCCAGGCGCCAAGGTGGTCGGCAGGACCGAAATTATAACAATTCCCGATAAACGCTATGTAAAGGTCGGCCAAATCGTAACAACACAAGAGGATGCCGATAATCTCCCAAAAATCGATTCCTCTTATCCCCTGGCAAGCTTGAATAAAGGCGTGGTTCACGTTAACACACAGCTCGCCGACGGCTATAATCATGTCCGGCTTGGCGCTCCCAAACCAGAGGGAGGACATCACCATTAATCAAATTATCAAGAAAAATTAATCAGGCAAAGGGCTTGGCAGGCTGTTAAAACCAGCCTGCCAGACCGCCCGCGCAGAACATAAAACAGAATGTGTTTTTCAACGTTTTTATGATAGAATAATAGAAGTATTTTATAAAAGCATATGAAAATCACAGTTCATGGTGACAAAATGAAACGAATATTTGTTTTGATTGTTTCCTTTATGTTCCTTGGAAGCGGTATTGCCTTTGCCGGAACTTTTACCGATTCCGCCCATGGCAACAGCAGCAGCGGGGTCAAACGAAAAAACCCGTTTCCCAGCGAATACAGCCGGGGAAACTGCGCTCACTGCCACGAGCAGCATGCAAGCATCGAAGGGGATGAGCCGACGCCGGATGCAAATAAGGCCCAAGGTCCGGACAGCTTCTGCCTTCTTGCAAACAATTGGTCCGGTTTGCCGACGGTAAAACCATATGTTCAGGATGACAACAGTTGTTTCTACTGCCACACGTCAAGCGCTACGTTTCAGGCGCTCCCCTCCTTCTTCAATTACAGCTACTGCCGGACATTCGGCGGTTATTCATCAGATGCCACCGCCTCTATTATGGACACGTTCAACCTTACATCTTATCATAATCTCTACGATCTATACAGATATATCACCGGCCAGTCGGGCTCAGGCAGCCATCCATCGTTCACAGACTTTCCGGCATCAAGCAGCCCATGTTCCGGATGCCATAATGTTCATATTGCAAAAAGGAACAAGGCAACGCCTGGAAATCCGTCCAACACGGCCATTTCCAGGCCTTCGGATCATAATAACCTGTGGGGAGACGGCAGCCCTGGTGAACGGATGACCGCAACCGGTTACAGCGCCGACTATCAGCCTCCTCAATACTACTCATCATCATCCAATCTGGAGCCTGACGGAACGAGCAGCGACAGGGCCACACAGGCGGGAAAGACACCTGATTACAACACGTTTTGCATTGACTGCCATAACTCGACAAACACTATATGGAGTACAAGCCTGAGCCGTAACCTGAAAACGATCAACTGGGATGTTGAAAAACACGGCAAGGGCGATGCCGACGGCTATATCACAGTGGACTCGCCTTATACATCAGGAAGCGGTGACCTGGGGTATGTTCTCTCCTGTCTTGACTGCCATGAGCCCCACGGATCATCTAATGCATTTCTGATCAGAAAGGAGGTCAACGGCGCGGCGCTTGGCGCTACCATCGGCTACGGAACTGATGCAGACAAGCTTGACAATGCCAACTGGGACTATCTGTGCAACAGGTGCCATCAGGATGATGCGGAACTTCACAGCGGCTGCGAGGCGGACAACTACGGGGAGATCCACCATTCCACCACCTATGGCGGCGATCCTCCCTATACGACTGATATACAAAACTGCGGCGGCTGTCATTCGTTCACGCCGGAGACTCCGGTAATGATGCATGACAATACATTAAAGCCTATCGGGGAGATCCGGGAGGGAGACAGAGTATTAAGTTTTGATTTTGATGAAAACGAATTCCGTACGTCCGAGGTGGTCTGCGTGTTCAGCCGTTTTGTCGAGGAGACCGTGAATATTAACGGTGTTGAAACCACATCCGAACATTCCTTTGCGGTTGACAAGGGACGCTGGGTCGAGGCGGGCATGTTAAAGGACGGCGATACCGTGCTGGGACTTACGGGGGATACGACCGAACTTGAAAAGATACAATTGGAAAAGCCGGTGTTTTCGAAACATCCGGAAAAAGTGGAGGTCGTGGATATTACGGTTATGAGCGCCAACAACTTTTTTGTATTGGGCAGGCAAGATATGTTCCTTGTTCATAACCAAGAAGGATATTCTTGCACCAGTAATCAGGCCAAGACAACATGCACCAACTGCCACTACCATGGATCCGAATGGTCCGGCCGGCCGACCTTTTAGAAGGGTAAAAAGGGTGGGTGTAACAGTTTCAAATTCCACTCCAAAAAAAAATGGTTCCAAACAATTAAGTTTGGAACCATTTATATATATAAGAAAAATATCGGCAGCGACCTACTCTCCCACCTAGTTGCCCAGGCAGT
>JAIWHJ010000251.1:0-3987 GCA_048629695.1 Promethearchaeota archaeon | reverse complement strand
TGAAAATAGTCCAGGACCTTTAAAGAATTCCAGTTTATCTGGGTTAGGTTAAATTCGATCAAGTAACCACTTTTAAAACCACAGGCATAGCCGGGCTACGTTGAGGATTTTAAAAGTGGTTACTTGATCGAAGATGGCCTGAAGATGGGATGGGAGATGGGTAAGTTATTTATTTCCACATCCCTTAGCCCAAAAATAAATCGTCCCGGCTCTTCAATAATTGAAGAGCCGGGACGGATAAAAAAACAACCGCCATTATGAGGCGTTGTTCCCAGCAGAATTTAAAAAAGCAGAAGAATTTAAACCATAAGCGATCGTATGTCAAATGAAAAAATGTGAAAAAGTGTAAATGTTCGGCTTGAGGCCAAAAAATAGCTGGAAAAAATCGGGGTATAGTGTTGCCTGAGGCAACAGGATGAGATATGATTTTTATCAGATTCAAAAATAACACATCTTTACCAACCCGGAGGGGAAATGGGCGACAATGGAAAACTGCTCGTTGTTGACGATGAGCCTCATGTCACACAGTCACTGGAAATAATGTTAAAGGAGCGCTCATACACGGTCAGTACGGCATCGTCCGGCAATGAGGCCCTCGAACTGCTGGGCCGGGACGACTTTGATATAATGCTTACCGACATTAAGATGCCGGACATGGATGGGCTTGAACTCATAAAGCGGGCACGGGGGCTGAATCCTGAGATGCAGTGTATGGTGTTTACCGGACACGGTGAAATAGATGCCGCTATCAAGGCTATGAGGATAGGCGCCACAAACTTAATATACAAGCCCTTTACCTTTGCCGAAATAGAGGTAGCCATTGAACAGGGCATGGTAAAGCGCTGCCTGACTCGGGAAGTCAGGGAAAACCGGGAAAGGCTTGAAAAGACCAACAGGGAACTGGCCCGGGAAGTCAATAAGAACAAAATGATACTTGATGCGGCGGGCGAAGGAATCTTAGGGCTGGATGCGGCGGGGAAAATCACATTTATCAATTCCTTTGGCATGCGCCTTCTGGGACTGGATGCGGATGAACCTATCGGCCGGTCATTTCATGAACTGACTCGTCACTCCAGGCATGACGGGAGTCCCTGGCCCAAGGACAAATGCCCTGTCTGCAATTTTTCAAAAAACAAAAACTTGCACAGCGGGACAGACCAGGTATTCCACCGCATGGATGGATCTGAATTTTTCGTTGAATATGTTACCACACCGCTTGTTGTTGACGGGAAAACAATCGGCGCGGTGGTAATATTCCGTGACTACACCAAGCGCCTTAAGGCGGAAAAAACACTGATAGAGGCGACACATGCCGCTCAACAGGCAAACCAGCTTAAAAATGAATTCCTTGCCAATATGAGCCATGAAGTCCGGACACCTATGAACGGCATTATCGGTATGACGGACTTTGTGCTCAAGACCGATCTTACACCTAAGCAGAGAGAATATATGGATATGATCAAAATCTCTGCCGACAACCTTTTGTCAATCTTAAACGACATACTTGATTTTTCAAAAATCGAGTCGGGGAAACTCATTCTTGAGCCGATTCCCTTCAGTTTGCGGACAATGATGAGTGAATGTCTGAAAATGCTCACAATCAAGGCGGACCGTAATGGACTTAAGCTGATTTACCGGATCCATGACGATGTTTCCGACAACCTTATTGGTGATCCGGGACGACTTCGTCAGATAGTCATGAACCTGGTGGATAACGGGATCAAGTTCACGGAAAAAGGTGAAGTGGATGTCCAGGTCAAGACAGAAAAAAAGGAAGGAGACGACACGGTTCTTCTCCATTTTTCAATAAGGGACACAGGAATCGGCATACCCTGTAAAAAACACAAGATGATTTTTGAGGCCTTTACGCAGGCCGACGGATCCACGACCCGGAAATACGGTGGAACCGGTCTGGGGCTATCCATCTCTTACCAGCTGGTGAGAATGATGGGTGGAGATATATGGGTTGAAGACGCCCCGGACCATGGCGCAGTGTTCCATTTTACTTCCCGCCTCAAACTCCTGATGACGCCTCTCAGTAAGCAGGAACAAACGTCATTTCAGGACATTTCTTCGCTCTCCATACTTATAGCCGACGATGATTATATCAACCAGACCCTTGCAGCTCTCCTGATTGAAAATATGGGATGGGAGGTCACGGCCGTGGGAAACGGCAAGGATGTCTTAACAGCCCTTGAAACCGGCCGTTTTGATCTTGTCCTGATGGATGTGCAGATGCCGGAGATAAATGGTTTTGAGGCCACTATGGCAATTCGTGAAAAGGAAAAAAAGACAGGAGAGCATATCCCGATTATCGCATTGACCGCGCATGCAATGAAGGGTGACAGAGAACAGTGCCTGAATGCCGGCATGGATGATTACATCTGCAAACCGATTGAGTTCAAAGAGTTCCGTTCCATAATCCTGAAGACTGTCAAGTAACGGGTTGCAACCCGCAATACAAGTAACTCACCACTTGTCATTTTCTGGTTTTATAGTAGTATGTGGAAATTAAAAGGAAATTCGTGAAAAAGGTTAAAGACTACTATTATAAAAAAGCAAAAAAAGAAAAATACCCTTCCCGTTCTGTTTACAAACTCGAAGAAATTCAACAAAAATACAGGATATTAAAATCCGGTGACAGGGTACTGGATTTAGGATACCGGCCCGGAAGTTGGACGATGTTTGCAGCAAGGACCATTGGCGCCAAAGGACTTGTAGTCGGAATTGACCTTCACAGGGGTAAAAATCCGTATGTGACGGATGCAGCCGAGATTCGCCTGCATCATGCCGACATTTTTTCCGAAGATGCTTTAAACACGATCAAGAAAGAGTGTCCGAGTTTTAACGTGGTTTTAAGCGATCTTGCCCCCAAGACCACGGGACACAAACTTGCCGATCACCTGCAGTCCGTTGAACTCTCCAAAAGGGCACTTGAACTTGCCGAATCCCTGCTTTCAGACGGCGGAACATTTTACTGCAAGGTATTCCAGGGCGAAGATTTCCCCTTATTCGTGAATGAAATTCGACGCTGTTTCAAGACAACAAAGGTTGTAAAACCAAAAAGCTCCCGCAGTGAAAGCAGGGAGGTCTTTGTTCTGGGACTGAAATTTAAAAGGAGGATAAAGTGTCCGGACACTCTAAATGGAGTACGATAAAAAGAAAAAAAGGCGCGGCAGACGCCAAGCGCGGGAAAATATTTACAAAGCTGATTAAGGAAATTACCGTGGCCGCAAGAATCGGCGGAGGAGACGCCGGCGCGAATCCACGGTTACGTTCAGCAATCGGTACAGCAAAGTCGGAAAACATGCCCAAGGAGAATATTGAACGGGCCGTCAAAAAAGGCACAGGCGAACTGGAAGGGACCGTCTACGACGAGATAACATATGAAGGTTACGGGCCCGGAGGTGTGGCGATACTTGTGGATTGCATGACTGACAACAAGAACCGCACAGTGGCCGATATCAGACATTTTTTTGCAAAATCAGGCGGTAATCTCGGCGAGTCAGGATGCGTCTCCTGGATGTTTGACAAAAAGGGTTCCCTTCTTGTTGACAAATCAGTTGTTTCCGAAGACAAACTCCTGGACATCGTGCTGGATGCAGGCGCTGAAGATGTTGCGGAAGAAGAAAACGAGTTCCAGGTGGTTACCGTGCCCGACGACTTTTCGGCCGTACTCGAGGCCCTTGAATCCGAAAACATTCCGCTGATTGAATCCTCTATATCAATGATTCCAAAAAATGTTATTGAAATAATCGACGAAAAGACGGCCAAACAGGTGCTGACGCTCCTTGAAAAGCTGGAAGATCATGAAGATGTCCAGAATGTTTATGCCAACTTTGATATTCCGGACGAAATCATGGAAGGCATTTAAAAAAAGGCAGAGCCTTGAGGCATGCATTCCCAGGCGGAGCCTGGGAACGAGGGCAATGCTATTTTGTTATATTTGTCGGAAGTGGGACTTTAGTACCTTAGAAAATATTTTCT
>JAIWHJ010000250.1:0-4003 GCA_048629695.1 Promethearchaeota archaeon | reverse complement strand
GACTTTAGTCCCGCCTTTTGAGGGATGCAGTAGCTGTGTTGGACTAAAGTCCCACTTCCGACGACAAATATCACAGAATAGCATTTTATTTTTTGCCAAGCCCTGATTTTTTATTTTTGGTGGCAGAAAAACTCGGAAGTTATATTTGACGCCTGCGGTGCAACATGTTTTAAGGCACTTATACCCCCCCAGGTGGGTACTGAAAATAGTCCAGGACTTTTAATACATGACCCGTGATAAATTTACTACATATTCCGTTACATCGAATAAGATACTATAACGTTTTTTTATGTGAACGTTTACACCTGCGGAAAATTATTTGGATATCCTGACCGCAAAGAAAGAATGGCACCGAATTTCAACCGGTGAACAGAGCTCCCTGTCTCCTGACGCACTGGCCGGAAATATGGCTTCTTCCTTTATGGAACAGGCATACGGCGGTCACGAAGTAATCCTTGAATACATTGATCTACTTTGTGAAATAGCAGCGTCAAATGAGCCCCGATTGTCTCAGCCGGCAATATCCGCCCTGTACGGGACAATTATTGAAGGGCTTTCCGACAGCTTTTCAAGTTCCGGCGTCAATACCTGTAACCTTGTATTGACCCGTATTCTCTCATTTGTGAGAACCAGACCCCAGGGAAAGGAAACAAATCACCTGCTGAACTCATTGGGCTTTTCTTCGACCAAAAAACTTCTGAGCCGCCATGACAAGCTGCGCCGAATAAATCCCATCCCGGAGAGCGTCAAAAAAAAGGTCAGGAAAATAATAATTCTCTCAAGAGCAACCATTGGAGCGGATGTGGCCATTACTTCCGTTATCGTGCACCGAGCCCACAGTTCATTTCCGGATGCGGAACTAATACTGATCGCCCCAAAGGGGATAAAAGATATTTTTGAGGGAATCTCACGGGTACGATTCGTGGAATTACCTTATGAACGTCATGGCACATTCTTTGACCGGACCACAGGCTGGCCCAGGCTGCACCAAATTGTTCAGGAAGAACACCAGGGAGTTGAACCGGACGAGATTCTTATATTTGATCCGGACACCCGTTTTTCACAGCTCGGGCTGCTTCCCCTGGCAGCAGTCAAAAACACCTGTTATTTCAGTTCCAGAATCACTATTTCGGATGGGACCAATCCATCGCTCTCGGAACTGACAAACCAATGGCTCGACAAATTGCTGGGAGAAAATCATTTCACCCCGCCTAAAATCTCTCTGCCTGCCGTTCATCTGAAGAACGCCGGGACGGCGTTACATAACGTACGTAAAGCGGGCTGCGATTTCATTATTGCCATAAATCTTGGAATCGGCAAGAATATCAAAAAAAGAATTCCCGACCCATTTGAAAAAGAATTGCTGCCTGCCCTGCTTAAGGAAAAAAATACTCTCATTTTTCTGGATTCAGGTGCCGGTACTGAAGGACTGAAAAAAATGCACGCCCTGCTGGCCGCAGTCAAAACCCACTCGATACCAACGGATTTCATTACCGAGAATAAGCTTTCAAGTTTTAAAGCCGGCTTTTCCCATGGAGTTGTCGGCTTTAAAGGATCTGTCGGCGCCACCGGCGCAATTATAAACGAATCGGACGGATTTTTCGGCTATGATTCAATGTGTCAGCATCTGGCTGCCGCAACCCGAACACCTTCAGTGATTGTCTTTGCCGGAGCGCCGACACCCCGGTTTCTTGCCCGCTGGCGCCCTGGAAATTCTGATTCGCTTACAATCATTCCCGTGAACAACGCCCAGTCACTCACGCCAAAAGAGATATCCGGGCTTGTGGAAAAAGTAGCTCTTGAAATGAAAAAGTTTAGACCCTCTGTCAGAAACATATACGCTTAAGCGTGTATGTTGTAGCCAGCTCAGTCAAAGCAGCATGCTGAATTTTCAACTGTAGAGGGTCTTATCCAGCTACGCTGGGTTAGAAAAATATAAGGAAATAACCCATTGTCAAAATCTGAAAAAGAAGAATTGAAAAAGGCTGTTTCCAGATTCCGGGAAGCCGACATCCTGGTCATTGGAGACATTATTGTGGACCATTTTATCTGGGGCTCGGTTTCCCGAATCTCGCCCGAGGCCCCGGTGCCTGTTGTTAATGTCACGCACGAAAACCTGCTTTTAGGCGGCGCGGCAAATGTTGTGAACAACATTTATTCCCTTGGCGCCAGGGCATCTCTATGCGGCATTATCGGCAATGATGAAATGGGAAACCATCTGCTCGATCTGCTCAAAAAACTCTCTTCCCCTATAAATGGTATAATCGTAGCAGATGACAGGCCCACCACGGTCAAAACCCGTATTCTGGCTCAACATCAGCAGGTAGTCCGTTTTGACAGGGAACAGACCGGACAAATCTCTGACGCCTCTCTTGCCGGGATCAGAGAATTCATTGACAAACACCTTGAATCCTTTGATGCTGTTATCATATCTGATTACGCAAAAGGCATGATCAGCGCCCAATTAATGGCGCATTTACTGGAAAGGCTGCCTGAAGAAAAAAAAATCCCCATAATCACGGACCCGAAACCGGACCAGCCGGAACGTTTCAAAGGCGTGACCATCCTGACGCCTAATCATAATGAAGCAGAGCTGATGACGCATGTCGTAATTACAGATAACGAGAGCATGAAAGAGGCGGCCCGGACATTAAGGGCCATGACAGGATGCAAAGCCATTCTCATCACCCGGGGCGAGGCCGGAATGGCGCTCTTTGAAAAGGATAAACCGATCTTCTCCATTCCCACAGTTGCAAAAGAGGTGTTTGACGTGACAGGCGCCGGTGACACGGTTGCGGCAACGCTGGCGCTGGGACTTGCAACAGGCCTGCCTTTCACCACCGCCGCGACCATGGCCAATTACGCCGCAGGCATTGTGGTGGGCAAAGTCGGGACCTCAACAACATCAACAAAAGAACTTTTAGAGGCTGTATCATGAAATATCCACTAAGCATGACCTCGTTCGGTCGAGGTGAATGCAGAACGGGCGACAAAACCTGGACAGTTGAAATCCGTTCCGTGAATCACAGATATCGTGACATTAACGTCAAAATGCCCAGGAGCCTGGGAGCGATCGAAGAGAGAATCAATAAGGAAATCTCAACACTCCACAGCAGGGGAAAGATCGACGTCATGATCAATCTGGTTGATGAGGGATCAGCCAGGGTTTCACTTCGAGCGGATCTCCAGCTCGCACGGGAATATTACCGGTGTTTCAAGGAAATCAGCCTGGAACTGGGAATTGTAAATTCCGCCGACCTGCCCCTGATTTCTTCCTTTAAAGACGTGATCACATCGGTTGATAAGCAAGAAGACTTAGATGAAATCTGGCGCGCAATCCGGGAGGCTTTGAAAAATGCACTTACCGAGGCGTTACACATGCGGGAGGCGGAGGGAAAGGCTTTAAAGGATGACCTTGTATACCGGCTTGACACCATTTCCACAACTACTGCCGGAATTGAAGAAAGTATTCCGGAACTGATAAAAAAAAGGGAAACCGTACTTAAGGAACGACTTGACAATCTCTTAAACGGGGTTGATATTGACCCAGTCCGTCTGGCCCAGGAAACGGCAATAATCGCGGACAAATCCGATGTTACAGAGGAACTGGTCCGGCTGCGCAGCCACGTTGCGCAATTTTCACGGTTCCTTGAGCTTAAAGAACCCGTTGGAAGGCGGCTTGATTTCCTGCTCCAGGAATTCAACCGCGAGGTCAATACAATGGCATCAAAAATAGGAAATAGTGAAGTTACACACCTGACCGTGGATCTTAAAAACGAGATAGAGAAGATGCGGGAGCAGGTGCGGAACCTGGAGTGAAGGTTCAGGGGATTTGAGGTTCAGGGGTTAAAACTTGCCCCATAGTTGTATTAAAAAAGTAAAGCAGTTAACCCTGAGCTGTCACACTATTTTTTTCTCGTTGTTTTTCATCATTCATCATTCATCATTCATCATTCCAGAGGTTCGAAGGTTGACATTCTTATGCCCTGCCCTCTTATTCTTA
>JAIWHJ010000249.1:0-4008 GCA_048629695.1 Promethearchaeota archaeon | reverse complement strand
CAGCATCTGCTCTTTAGCCTGGACCGGAAGCTGTTCCGGCTCCAACTGGTATGGCTGCTCTTCGGCTGAGGTAAGGTAGGTGCTCAAATCGATATCTTCACCGAAGGCAGCCGGTTTAGCCGCCGCCGCTTTAGCCTTTTCTCGATATGCTTCCGACGACTTTACCTCAGACACTCAGCCGCCTCCTTAACAGGCACTTGACGCACGATTCATATCCGCTTTCCTTAATGGTCTGCAGGATTTCATGGGGGTCACCCTGACAGCTGATTCTGCCGTCACACATAACATAGCCGGTACGAGCGTTCACATAGTCCAGGATGTGGCCGGTATGGGTAATGATAAGCCCCATACATTTTCGGTCCGGAATCGGGCAGTGTTTTTCCAAGAGGTCATTTATCAATTCGCCGATAAGAAGTTCCATGGCATACATTCCATAACGCCCCATATTCGAGGTCAACAACTCATCAGGATGAAGCTGGCTCGGAAGAAGAAAATGATTCATGCCGCCGATTTTTTTCTCCTTGTCATAAATGCAGGTAGCTATGCAGGACCCGAGAATAGTGTACAAAACCTTTCCTTTTATGGACACGCAATATTCCCCTGCACGGAGCATGACGACTATTTTTTTAAGTTTGCGGCTATAAAAACGTTTCATAGGTTTCGGGTTCATAGGTTCAGGGTTCAAAGGTTTATTTGGTCGGAGGCGTCCGTAACTTCAAGTTCCTCTAGACTCAACAGGCGGTCCATGTTCAGGAGGATAATCATCATGTCATCTCCTTTTTTGACCACACCTTTCAGGAATTCTTTGCAAAGGCCGGGCGGCAGATATTCAGTTGTCTGGAAATCCTCCTGGTGGATCTTTAGCACATCCGTGATCTCATCCACAATGACTCCCATTGTCCTGCCCGAAAGTTCCACAACAATAATTACGTGAAACATTGTATATTCCACTGAAGGAAGACGAAATTTCTCCCTCAAGTCAAAGACCGGAAGTATAATCCCGCGCAAATTAATGATACCTTTTACAAACTCCTTCACATGCGGTATCGGCGTGATCTTCCGATAGCTCAAGACCTCCTTGATCTTGTTTATTTCAATCCCGTATGTCTGCTCGTTAAGAGCAAAGACAACGTATTGATTTTCGTTCATTAAAATTCCTCAAACCCTTCTTCAAACTCATTTTTCAACAAATCATCCTCTAAGTCGATCACAGGTGTCTTGCCTATCAGATCCTTTCTCGGACCGGACAGCATTTTTTTAGACCGATAATCCGTCTGTTCAGGCAGATTGAAATTTTCCATCTTTGCCGTATTTTCCTGGAAAACATCCTGATCACCAAGTATAAACACCTCTGTAATCTCCTGGAGATATTCCGTGTTTGCACGTAATTTCTGGGTTTCCTGAGCAATTTCATCAACGAAACTGGCGTTCTTTTCATTTACCTCACAGATTTCCTGGGTCCCTTTATTAATATGGTCAATACCCGTGGCGCTTTCATCGCTCTTGACAGACACCTCGCCAAGGGCCTTTGACACCTCGCCTGATGTTGTCATGATTCTTTCAAAACTATCCTGCAGTTCATCAACCCATTTCCCGGCCTTGGTCACAGTGCCCATAATCTCCTTGACCAGGGTCTGAATGTTTTTGGCTGAGGCGGAACTCCTCTTTGAAAGGCTCCTCACCTCGTTTGCAACCACTGCAAAGCCCCGGCCCTGCTCACCGGCTCGCGCCGCCTCAACCGCCGCGTTTATAGAGAGCAGATTCGTTTGAAATGTAATCTCGTTAATAAGTTCCATCATCTCGACGATCTTCTGACTCGCATCCGACATCTCTACCATTGCCTGAGCCGTCTTCCGCACCATATCTCCGCCGTCCCTGGCCGTTGAAACAGCTTCCTTGGACAGAGAATCCGCATGACGTGTAGTCTCAAGGTTTTCCGAGGTGTTTTGAACAAGCTCAAGAAGAGTGCTGCTTATCTCTTCCATGGCCGCGGCCTGCTGCTGGGTCCGTTCGGAGAGATTCTGATTTGCATTGGATATCTGCATTACTCCCTTTGTTACAGGAACGGTATTTTTCTTAACATTTGATATCAGCGAAACTACCTTGTCCAGTGTCTCGTTAAGACCGTCTGTTAAAAGATCCATAATGTCATTCTTGCCTGAAGCCGATGCCCTTCTGGTAAAATCACCCTGGCTTACTCTTTCCAGTACCCCGGAAAGCTCCCTGGCCTGCTCCTGCATCACGGTATTCGCCTCTTCCTCTTTTACATAGGCATCTTTAAGCATTTTTTCGGACCTTACCTCAGCAGTCAACTCTCTGATAATCTCGAAAGCCCCCAGGACGTTGCCTCTGGAATCCTTGAGCGCGGCGTAACTCGACATTACCGGTATTTCACGGCCCTGAGCATCCCTGATCGTGGTCCGCTTCCCAATAGTGGATTTACCCTCGGAAAGCGCGATTTTCAAAGAACAATCAGCACACCCTTCGCTCTGGAACAGGTCGTAACAAAACATACCCAGACATTCATCCCTGTTTCTCCCGCAGAGCCGGCACGCAGCGTCATTGATAAAGGTCACCTTCATTTCCGTATCCACCGTAAAAAAAGGCTCTGAAATACCCAGTTTCAAACTGACGGCGTACTCCATCCGGTCACGGATGCTTTGAATCATTTCATTAAAGTTGCTGTTCAGACGTCCAATGGAATCCTCGTACCCGTGATCAGATACTTCGACATCCACGTCGCCTGCAATGACCTGATCCGTCTTGTTTGTTAAAATCTGGATTCTCCTGCTTACCAGACGTGAAAACAAAAAGTTGATAAATATAATCAACCCGATAAGCATGATTATGTTTTGAGTAATAAGCCTCCTGCCCGTGTCCCGGATGGATATAAGCACGTCTTTTACCGAATGCTTTATAACCATGGCGCCAAGCACTTTTTTAGTGGAACCGTGGCAGTGGTAACATGATGCCTCGTTAAGGATAGGCAGGATTGTCACAAGAAACGGATCATCGCCGTTATTGTCTCTGTACGAGGCGTCAGGTCTCCTGCCGGTTGCAAGCGCCTTGGCAAGCGCCTGACGCGACTTCTTTTCAAACAGAAACTCCTCCATATTCCTGTCCTTGTTTGACTCGATCGAGGCATAAATAACGTTTGCATTAAAATCGGAAATAAAAACCTCCACGCCTTTCATATGCTTATCAATGCCTTTCAGCATCTCCTCCACGGTTACCTCGTCCGCCACGGACATTGGAAATTTCATGGCGCTGTATGTGCTTTCAAGCAGACGATCCGAGGACTCGGCAGCCTGGGCCATGGCGGTTTTCTTGTTGAACATAAGGTTCTGATAAAGACTGTAGCCTGAAAAAAGGCCTATAACCATAATTGTCAAGACCAAAAACTTGGTCCGTAAGCTGGACTTCTTCCAAAGAGATTTCATTATAGTCATCAGTCCCCCCGACTCAGTGAGAACCCGCATAAATTATCGGCTTATAGTGAAAGGACTGCACGCGGTCCTCGGTGTGACATTTCTCACAGATATCCAGCTTGACCTCTCTTACAATCAGATCAGGGTTTCCTTTTTCCTCAACATGCCGCATGCCGGGTCCGTGACAGACTTCGCATCCGGCATTTTTCAACTCAGGTGTCTGCTGTAAGCTTACAAATCCGCCCGGTTCACCGTATCCTGTTGTATGGCAGTGATAGCACCCCTCTATTTCATCAGGAGTCAGACCTTTTTTCATTTTCTGCACGCTTTGAAATGATTTGCTCTTCATGGCATATTTTTGAAATCTATCATACTGGGTCTGGTGGCATGATTTACATACATCCAAGCCTATGTATTTATTAATTGACTGATTTTGCGCCTCCGCGGTTGCGGCAAAAAGAATCAGCAGAATTAAGCCTGAAAAAATCATGTTTTCGAACCTCATATTTCACTCCTAGACTTGGTGGTTCCAGCTATTTCCCGGCATCAAGCCGAATATTTACGGTCGGATTCAGTGCCT
>JAIWHJ010000248.1:0-4015 GCA_048629695.1 Promethearchaeota archaeon | reverse complement strand
TGCGCGACAAACGTGAGACGTTCTGTCCATCTACTTCAATAGAACCTTTTGCCGGGCGCAGCTGACCACCAATCAAACGTAACAACGTTGTTTTGCCAGTGCCACTTGGCCCCATGATAACGGATACTTTGCCACGTTCGATATCCATATCAATACCATCGAAGATCATACGATCGCCGCGAGCAAAACTAAGATTACGAATTTCAACTAATGGTGCAGTTGTTGATGTGTCTGTCATTGGGTTGGCCCAGCTCTATGAAACCGCGAGAACAGGTATTTATCGGGTGATAAGCAGCTTGATCCCGGAATTATTGAAAACAACTGATTGTGATATTCGGGTTACCTCCCTGTCTTCGACGGAAATAAATCAGCTGGTCGATATTTATTTCCAGGATAAACTTCCTCCTCTTTCCGCGATTCTGACAACTGCTGAAAAAAAACCCGTGGTTATTGAAGTGCTTGATCATCTTGATCCCCGGCTGGTGCGGGGTATTGCGCTGACAAATACGGTGGGCCTGTCGCGGGGCGATCAGGTCACGGGCAGTGATGCGACACTGATGGCGCCGGTCTGCGAAGAATTGAAAGGCCGCATGTTTAACGTCTTTGGCGAGACAATTGACAACGGGCCGCCTGTTTCCGGATGTGAACTTCGCTCTGTCAACCAGCGGCCGATACCACTCAATGACAGGGTTACAAAGGAGGAGATATTTCTGACCGGCATCAAGGCCATTGACCTTCTCGTCCCCCTGGAACGTGGAGGAAAGGCAGGGCTGTTCGGCGGAGCAGGGGTAGGCAAGACCGTTGTTATTACCGAACTTATTCATAATATGGTGGGACGCCACAAGGGAACCAGCATATTTTGCGGTATTGGTGAGCGATGTCGGGAAGGAGAAGAACTTTATCGAGAGATGAAAGCCGCCGGTGTTTTAAAAAATACCGTCATGGTATTCGGCCAGATGAACGAATCTCCGGGCTCCCGTTTCAGGGTTGCCCGCGGCGCCCTGACCATGGCTGAATATTTCAGAGATGATCTGGGCCAGGATGTTCTGCTCCTGATCGACAATATCTTCCGCTTTATTCAGGCCGGAATGGAACTCTCCGGCCTTATGGGCCGGCTTCCTTCACGGCTCGGCTATCAGCCCACCATGGGCACCGAACTTGCAGAACTTGAAGAACGGATAGCCAGTTCGAAAAAGGGGGCGATCACATCTATTCAGGCTGTATACGTCCCGGCCGACGATCTGACCGACCCGGCCGCGGTTCATACTTTTTCACACCTTTCGGCATCCATTGTTCTGTCCCGAAAAATGGCGAGCGAAGGCCTGTATCCCGCCATTGACCAGTTGCAATCACGCTCTATGATGCTTTCTCCCAGAATCGTAGGTCAACGCCATTATGATGTTGCGCGGGAGGTGCGAAAAACACTGGCAAATTATGAGGAACTGAAAGATATTATTGCCATGCTGGGTATTGAAGAGCTTGCGAAACAAGACAGAAAAGTAGTCTACCGGGCCAGAAGGCTTGAACGCTTTCTGACCCAACCGTTTTTCACCACCGGACATTTTACAGGGCTTGACGGGAAAATGGTGGAGCTTAACGATACCATTGAGGGCTGTGAAAAAATCCTCAATGATGAATTTACCGAACAGCCGGAAAGCGATGTTTATATGATAGGCCCGATTAGCGAGGCCGGGTAATCGTTCTCAGGCCCTCCATCTGAACGCGCCCAACGGAAGTGCCCTTGGGGTGCGATCAGCCCGGCTCACATATTACTTATATAGTGAGCCGAACTGCTAGCGCCCATATGGAGCGCCTGAGAACGATTACATTCTTAAGGAGTCTGCAAAATATGAGGCCTCTCTGAACGTTTACGAGGCCGGAAAGAAAGTTTCCTAAAGATTACCTGATGAGATCACTATGAAACTGAAAATATATCTTCCCTCGGAAACCCTGCTGGATACCGAGGCATCAAAGGTTGTTGCCGAGAGTCCTGAAGGCTCCTTCTGCCTGCTGCCGCGGCATATAGATTATGTCACCGCCCTGGTTCCAGGCATATTCTCTTACTTTGATCAAGCCGGTCTGGAACATTTTTTTGCCCTGAACGGAGGTATTCTTACCAAACAGAAGGACCAGGTTTTCGTGGCGACCAGGCATGCAGTGGCGGGTGAACTGGGCAACCTTCTCAAGGAAGTGAAGAAAATGCTTTTAGTTATTGATGAGCGCGAAAAAACAGCGCGTTCCGCCGTTGCCCGGCTGGAAGCCGGTTTTCTCCGCCGCTTTATGGAGTTTAGTAAACATGGTTGAAAAAAAGCGTTCCGCAAAAAAGCAGGGAGGAATGCAAAAATTCTCCAACAATGTCCGGGACCAGGAAGACAGAAAGCTTTATGCGAGAAAACACTGCGTTCGAGAGGTCTGGTTCGGTCTTGGCATGTTCGGCATAATTGGCTGGGCCATTGCAATTCCAACGATTCTGGGTGGTTTTATCGGCATCTGGCTTGATCTCAACCGGCCGGGACGCTTTTCATGGGCACTTATGCTATTGCTTATAGGTCTGGCACTGGGATGCTTGAATGCCTGGTACTGGATACAGCGGGAAAGACGCTCAATAACAAAATGGAAGGAAAGCCGCGATGAATGAAGGATTCGGACATGCAATCAGCTTTGTGGCAGGAATACTCATGGGGCTCTATTATTTTGGCGGACTCTGGTTTACCGTCCGCTCTCTGCCTGGCGCCAGACGACCATTAAACCTGCTTTTCTGGAGTTTTCTGGCCCGTTCTTTCCCTGTTTTTGCGGCAATGTGGTTTGCAGCAAAGCTGCATGTAATGTTTTTGTTTTTTATTGTTGCCGGTTTTTTTCTGGTGCGTTTCTGTATCATCAGAAAAATACGCCCTTTGACCAGTCGTGAATAACGATTTTCCCTGAATTTTTTATCAATCAGCCGGAGGTTTTATAAAAGATGCAGCTCAGCCCTGATTCTATAATCTTCTGGGAACACGGGTTCATTCGATTAAACGGCACAATCATCTTCACCTGGCTGGTGATGGCCCTTCTCTGTCTCGTTTCGCGGCTTGTGACAAGACGGTTGGAAACCAGTGACAAACCGTCTCGCCTGCAGAATCTGCTGGAAAGCATTGTTGTCGGAATTCTGGGCCAGATCGAGGAAGTCACCCAGAGGAAACCTGACCGTTTCTTCCCATTTCTGGGCACGCTTTTTATTTTTATTGCTGTTTCCAATCTACTTTCCATGATACCCGGCTTTCACCCCCCCACAGGCTCACTCTCCACCACCACCGCCCTTGCCCTTTGCGTCATGATCGCGGTTCCGGCATACGGTATTTCCGAAAACGGCCTTGTAAATTACCTTAAAAACTATATCAAACCCACGCCGTTAATGCTGCCGTTCAACATTACCGGTGAAATCAGCCGAACTTTGGCCCTGGCTGTCCGCCTCTTCGGTAATATGATGAGCGGCTCCATGATCGGCGGCATCCTGCTGGCCATCGCTCCTATATTCGTGCCGGTAATCATGCAACTCCTAGGCCTTTTGACCGGCCTTGTTCAGGCATACATTTTCGGAATCCTTGCGGCTGTTTACATTGCCGCCGGCATACAAGTGCAGGAAAAAACGGCCGGGACGTCAGCCGATTGATTTTGTATTTCATAAACAAGAAAATAATAACTTGAGAGTCCAAAGTTCGCATAACTATATGAAATGATTAAGCACTAATTCCCCCCTTTGACAAAGGGGGGTTAGGGGGGATTTTACCTGGCTTGTTGAAATCCCCCTAAATCCCCCTTTGTCAAAGGGGGACTGCATCTCTTAGAGAACTTTGTACTCTTGAGTTACATATATGTATAACCGACGGGTGAAGCGTCCTGACTTGTTGCTATAATTGTATTTGAAATAATATCGAAAAGTTGCTGTGCGCCCCTGTAACCTACATGGATAATCCTTGCGCCGCCGAGCCTGTCATGGATGGGAAACCCCACCCTGATCAAAGGCTTTTTCATC
>JAIWHJ010000247.1:0-4017 GCA_048629695.1 Promethearchaeota archaeon | reverse complement strand
AAAGACGTGAAGGCCATGACACGCGTGACCTCGTTGTCGGTAATGGCAAAGGGAGAGTGCCCCAAAGGCTCGGCATCGTATATCTTTGACGACATTGAGATATATGTGCCTGTAAAAGGACTGGTGGATATTGAAAAGGAAACCGCCAAACTGACAAAGGAGAAGGGTAAGGTCGAGACCCAGTTGAAAAAGACCACAAACAAACTCTCAAACGAAAAATTTTTAACAAATGCACCGGAAGATGTAGTTTTAAAAGAAAAGAAAAAGAAAAAAACATTTATCGCCAAACTGGCAAAGATTGACAAAAGCATAACGCGATTGTCCGAGATTAAAGAAGATTAAGGGTTCGCCCAAAAATAATTTTACATTTTGACGCGTCGATAATTCAGCATTGTCCAACAATGTAGGGTGCGTTTTACGCACCATTTATTTCGTCCCCGTCCCTAAGTTGAAACTGCCGGTTTGCAATAATGGTTCGCAACTGATAAGCTGTTAAGCTGACAAGCTGTTAAGCTCAACAGCTCGCCCAAAGGGAAAGGGCGCTAACTCGATTTTTGAGCGAGCCATAAGGAGGGGCATATGGAAACACGGGTTCCGACCATAGATCTTATTTCCGGTATTTTTTGTCAGGCCACGAAAAAAACCCTGGAAAAAAGCACTAAGAAATTAATCAAGTATTCCGACACGATTCAGTCCATTCCAAAGATAAGCTTAAAACCTGAACTTGGATGCTTTGTCCAGTTCAGTGGAGATTATAATGGACTGATAGTGATGAATTTTACCGCTAAAGCAGCCATGGATATTTACCGGAACTATATGATAACCATGGGATTGCCCGAGGATGATCTGGCAAAAAATTTCACATCGTCTGAAGTGGTCGACACAATGGGTGAAATAACGAACCAGGTTATGGGCAGGGCAATGCGCATGATTGAAAGCAAATATGATCTATGCGCATCTTTTGGTCAGCCCAAGTCCCTTGCCTTGAACAACGCGATCACACTGACGCCTGAACAGAGATATAGTGATAACCGCCGTATGGTTTTTTCAATAGGGACAGACCGGTTTACCACTGAGCTGTCCATGGAAAAGACGGAGTTTATTTCACTGAACGAAGTCACCCGCGCATGAACATTACGCCGTTTTGTACAAAGGGATTGTAAAATAAAATTTGCTGCCTTCTCCATACCTGCTCGTTACCCATATCATTCCTTTATATGCGGCCACTAATCCTTTGGCAATGCTGAGTCCGAGGCCGGTGCCTTCGTACTGACGAATAGTTGAAGGGTCTACCTGGACGAACTTGTCAAAGATCGTGTTGAGATCCTCCTCCTTTATCCCTATCCCTGTATCTTCCACGCAGACTTCTGCCGATATGGGTCGCTCGCCGGGTTTAATACCCTGATCGGAGAGTCCGGCGGATATCGTGATTCCTCCTTTAGCGGTAAATTTGACCGCATTGGATAAGAGATTAATTAAAATCTGTTTGAGCGCTTCTTCATCGCCATAGAGCAGGGGTAGATCCGAATCGATATGATCAATAAGCGTGAGGCCCTTCTTTTTTATCTGAGGTTCAAAGATAGGAAGGACAGACTCTACCAGCCGTTTCAGGTTGAGTTCCCCGGGGTTTAACACTAATTTATCCGACTCTATCTTGGATATATTCAGGATGCTGTTTATCAATTGAAGGAGATGTTTGGAATTAGCGGCAATTTTCTTTAAACTCTTTTCCTGCTCCTCATTAACGGGGCCATCTATCCTGTCTGCTAACAGGTCTGTATAGCCGATGATAGAATTCATGGGAGTGCGGAGTTCATGTGACATGTTGGCCAAAAATGCGGATTTCATCCTGTCAAGTTCTCTAAGCTGGATATTTGCTTTTTCCAACTGTGCAATAAGTTCCGCCCTCTCGTTTAACAAGCTTATTTTTTTCCGGATGCTTTTTTTAACTTTATCCCTTTCTCGTCGCAATTCTTTCTCAGAGCGTTTCAAACTGGTAATATCGCGGGCAGCGGCAAAAGCCCCGATTACCAGGCCTGCCTGGTCTCGATAGAGCGAAGCGTTGTAGGAAACAAAGATCTCTTTTCCATTATCGGCCTTCATGACCAGCTCGTAATCCCGAACTTCCCCGGTCTCAAAGACCAGCATGGCCCCTTTGTATGCCTTTTCGGGATCTGTAAAATAATCAGCAAACGGTGTGCCTGTCAGTTCTTCGTGACTTCTGCCGGTAGCACGAATTGTAGCCTCGTTTACATCCATGATAATCCCCTGCTGATCAAAGGTTACCAGGGGATCAAGGCTGGTCTCAATCAACCCGCGATTATAGCGCTGAAGATCATATATTTTCTTTTCCGTCTGCTTACGCTCAGTGATGTTCCTTATGATTGCAATGAGCTTGTTCCCCTGTAACGGCAACAGCCTTGCTTCATAATATTTTTTTTGCTCCTGTACTTTTATTGAACATTCGATAGTGACCATAGACCTTGTTTCTCGAACATGATGAACAGCTTCGAGAAATTTATTGTCAGCCTTATCAAAGGGAAGATCATAAATGCGTTTCCCAGGCAGGTTTTCAGGCGGGATGTCAAAATCGGCTGCAAGCTCCCCCTTCTGGTCGAGGATTGTGCCATCATTGTCGAGTCGCAGGAACAGTAAAGGATAAGCCTGAAAAAACACCTCCAGATCCGTGTTTGCCTGACGCAGTTCCTGAGAGGTCAAATCCAATAAATGTTCTAATTTGTTTTGGTTTTTATCAAATTGCCAATAAGTATTGTTGACCGCTTCAATAAAATCCCGCCATTCTTCGGGGATGGCATTCAGGTCTTTGAAGTGCCGCTCAAGCCGACATTTCAATATACTGTGCATCTGTTTCATAGGCGATTTCTCCGAAATTTAGAGCTTAGTACCTTAGAAAATATTTTCGTTAAGGTACTTATACCCCTCAGTGGGGTATAAGTACCTTGACAGCTGTGTGTAACTACTTGAAAATATTTCACCTTTTTGATTTCTTGCCACTCATTTCAGTACCCCCTTGAGGGGTATAAGTACCTTCACGAAAATATTTCCTGCCAAAAACGCGCAGAAAATATTTTCTAAGGTACTAAATCTGAGCGCTATATGGGTAAGTTATTTATTTCCACATCCCTAAAGTTTACGATTGTTTTAGCACGATAAAATTTTATGGAGAAAGCATCGATGTATTCATCGACAGTTGCCTTTCGGGCGGAGTCAACGGCCTTATTTGAAAAAATCGATATTCTGCTGGTTAAAATAGAGAAAAATCCCGATAATCTTGAACTCGCCAGGGAAATTTATCAGGCGGTCAATACGGTTAAAGGGTTAGGCACGCTGTTCGGCCTTCCTGAAATTGGAGATATATTTCAGGGCCTGGAGAATGTCTTTAATCTCGTCCTGAAAGGTGAGACGGCAGTTACCGAAAAATTGACAGGTCTTGCGCTTACGGCTATGGATCATGCCGCCCAGATAATTTTTGAGACCGATACCCCTGTCGACCATAACGTGCTTAAGGAAACCAGCAAGCAAATTAATGCGGATCTTGATAGCTTCATATCAAAGCAGTCGATTAAAAAAGAGGAATCTGAAGCGCGGGTCAAGCCCCCCCGAATTTTGCTTATTGATGACGAAATTATCAATAGAACACTTCTTAAAGAGTGCATATTAAGCTACAGGAAAGATATCAAAGTAATTGCCGTAGATTCTGCGGAAGAGGGGCTGTACTATTATTTTGCCGATCATTTTGATTTGGTTCTCCTCGATATCATGATGCCGGTCATTGACGGAAATCATTTTATTGCCATTATAGAAAAAAACAGGCAGTTAGGTCATATTACCACTCCGCCGAACATCGTGGTTCAGACGGCTATACAGTCGATGGGGGAGTTGCTTTCATTCACCAGAAAAGAGTGTGTTCAGGAAGTAATCAAAAAACCCATTTCAACTGACCGCATCATTGAATGCGTTGACAGGTATTGTCCGGTTGTTCCGATAAAGTAGTGT
>JAIWHJ010000246.1:0-4036 GCA_048629695.1 Promethearchaeota archaeon | reverse complement strand
TTACGCTAAGGGACGGGGACGAAATAACTTTCCCATCTAGGCGCTCAGATTTAGGTTAGATTCGGAGTCTGCGCTTACCTGGTCGATCTGATTGAGCAAAGCCACAGGCATAGCCAAGCTATTCCGAGGACTTTGCGATTGAAAATCGGCCGAAGATAGCCTGAAGCTGAGATGCATAGATGGGGAAGTTATTTCGTCCCCGTCCCTAATCTTTGTGACTATTACCGCATTCTTATATGGAGAAGACAAAAATCATAATGAGGAGGAAATGATATGAATGCAAGAAAAATCATAGACCGCATTTACTGGATGGGTTCCGTGGATTGGGACAGGCGCCTGTTTGACTCTCTTGTCCCCCTTCCGGACGGCACCAGCTATAATGCCTATCTTATTCAAGGAAGTGATAAGACTGTGTTGCTGGATTCAGTCGATCCTTCCATGACCGGCGAACTCATGACACAACTTAAGGGCGTCTCTCAAATCGATTACATCGTATCGCACCATGCAGAGCAGGACCACTCCGGGGCAATCCCGAAGGTCCTTGAAAAGTACCCTGATGCAAAGCTGATAACAACCCCGAAAGCTAAGGGAATGCTTATAGATCTTTTGAAAATACCCGAGAAATCCTTTATGCCCGTGGAAGACGGCGAGACGATATCCCTTGGGGACAAGACATTGAGATTTATCTATACTCCCTGGGTCCACTGGCCTGAGACCATGGTAAGCTTTCTGGAAGAAGATAAAATCCTTTTCAGTTGTGATTTTTTCGGCGCCCATATTGCAACCAGCGATCTCTTTGTCACTGATGAAGGACGGGTCTATGAGGCTGCCAAGCGGTACTTTGCAGAGATCATGATGCCCTTCAGGAAAATAATCGGAAAGAACCTGGAAAAACTCTCCTCTTTTGAGATTAATATGATAGCCCCCAGTCATGGGCAAATATATAACCGGCCTGAATTTATCATTGATGCCTATCGCGACTGGGTGCTCGGCCCTCCCCGAAATTCTGTTGTCCTGCCTTATGTATCCATGCACGGAAGCACCAAAAAGATGGTCGAACATTTTGTTTCAGCCCTTGTGGAAAACGGTGTCAGGGTCGAACAATTCAATCTGGAGGTTACCGACATAGGGAAGCTGGCCATGTCCCTGGTTGACGCGGCGACAATCGTGGTCGGCACTCCCACAATTCTGGCAGGCCCCCATCCTTACGCCGCTTATTGCGTTTTTTTGGCAAATGCTTTAAAACCCAAGGCGAAATTCCTCTCTGTTATAGGTTCCTACGGGTGGGGAGGCAGGAGCGTGGATGTGCTTGCAAAAATGATCCCGAATCTTAAGGTGGAGGTGCTTCAGCCCGTCCTTTGCAAAGGAATACCTTCAAAGGATGATTGTCAGGCGCTTACCGATCTGGCCTGCGCCATTTCGAAAAAACACAAGGAACACAATCTTGTTTGATCAGGTTCTATCCTGATCAACGGGGTTCTGCTGACTAACCCAGATAAACTGGAAATTTTTAAAGGTCCTGGATAAGTACCTTCACGAAAATATTTCCTGCCAAAAACGCGCAGAAAATATTTTCTAAGGTACTAAAAAAGGGCCATTGGTTTGCGCTCAGGAGGCTTTAAGAGGGCCTTCCGGATGTCTTTTCCCAATACCATGCTCGACATATTAGATGATATCCGGACCAAACGGAAAGACGAGATCCGGCGTGCGATTGAAGATAGCCGCAGTCAGCTCGAAACCGATAAAAAGGGTGTAGTCCGTTTCAGGGAACCCTGCGAATCGGTGAGTCACCTTCGCGCTGAATTCGTGGATGTGTCAGGGAACGTGGTAATCATAGGCCGCAAGGAGGAAATTTCGGAAAAAGAGCGCAAAAAGGTACTTAAAGCCATGCGTGCTTTTATTCCATGGCGAAAGGGGCCGTTCAGCGTATTTGGAATCGATATCAACGCAGAGTGGCGCAGCGAACGGAAGTGGAACAGGGTGCTTCCGAATCTCCCGGACCTCAATGGTAAAATCGTAGCCGACATAGGTTGCAACAACGGATACTACATGTTCCGAATGGCCCACCATAAACCCGGATGGGTTATCGGCTTTGATCCGTATCTCCAGCATTACTTCACATTCAAGACATTAAACAGCTTTGCCGGGATAGGCAACCTGAAAATGGAACTGCTGGGAGTTGAACAGATCGGGCTCTTTGAAGGCGTCTTTGACGTGATTTTTTTGATGGGGATCATCTATCACCGGGCATCGCCGGTTGATGTGCTTAAAAATATCAGGAAGGCAATGCGGCCCGGCGGCGTTATCATTGTTGAATCCCAGGCCATTCCAGGAGATGATCCTGTGGCCCTGTTTCCGGAAAAACGGTATGCAAAGGCGCCCGGCGTCTATTTTGTGCCGACGGCAGCGTGCCTGAAAAACTGGATGGTACGGACAGGGTTTAAAAACGTAGAGATTTTCTGCACTCATCCGATGAGCAGCCTTGAACAGCGACGTACGGACTGGATGCAATATGAATCATTTGAGGACTTTATTGATCCTGAGGATAAATCCCGCACAGTGGAGGGATATCCCGCGCCCATCAGGGTTTTTCTAAGGGCGGAGACTGTTTAACCGTTATCTTCTCCACCACTTTTCTGTGGTATTTTTTATGTTCCTCCAGATTTATCGGCCGATTCATCTGAACGTTCAGCTTTAAAAGCAGAATATCGAGTTTTTTGAGCTGCTTTATCCGCACATGCTCATCCTCGGTCTGAGCAATCATTTCCTCAAGCTTATGGATTTCCTTTTTCGCCTCGATCTCAGGCGGCACAAAACCAGCGTTTTTAAGCATCTTGTAGGCCATCTTGAGATCGGCCGGGATCAGGTGATCATCCTCCATGGGCAGAGGTCTGCCTTTCCATCCCTCGGTGTTTAAAGTCCCCTCCTTGATGGCCTTGGCGATCTTTCTCTCAGCAATCAACCTCAGAGAATCCATTTTTCACCCTTATAACAGTATTGCGCGGCTGTTTTGGATCAAACAATACACGGGCTCCATCCATAAGTCCAAGTGAATCAAGCCGATTGAGATTCACATTTCCCTGCCCCCTGAAAATAGATTCATCAGCCGCGGAAACAGAAATTTCTTTTTTTTCAGATCCCTGTATGCGGGACAAAATTTCACGCGTCCTCTTAAACATCATCCTGGAAAGAACGAGTTCCCCGAATGCCGGGTGATAAGGCCCTGCGAGAAGATTCTCCTCAAGAGAAGACGAGGGCTGAAGCCCCATCCGTACAATTCTGATTCCATGCCTGTCAAAAACCCTCTTTAATCCGGCAGTCAGAGCCACGGCCCTGTTCAAGGAAAGCGGCCTGTATTTACCTGCTTTATAAAGATTTGCCAGTCCGCTGCCCCTGACAACCAGGGTCGGATATATTCTTATAAAATCGGGTTTCAGGCTCGCAAGACGACGGGCGCCGGCCAATAGCCCTGCCGTAGTCTCACCAGGCAGTCCGATCATCAACTGCCCCGCGACTTTCAAGCCTGCCTGTTTTAAAATATCAAAGGCTGACTGAACCTGGTCATCCGTGTGACCCCTCAGGCTTTTTGCAAGTACCGTAGAATCCATGGACTGGACTCCAAGTTCGACAATGCCCACGCCCCTGTTTTGCAAAAAGGCCGGAGTTTCGTGATTTATGTAATCCGGCCTTGTGGAAAGCCTGACGACTTTTACCTTGCCTTGGTTTAAAAAAGGCTGAACAGCGCCAAGCAACTCCTCCTGTCTCTCCTGAGGCAGCCCTGTGAAACTGCCCCCGTAAAAAGCGACCTGTACCTCGCTTTCAGGATGTTTCCGCGGCCATGAAAGTCGTTTGATTATCTCCTTTTCAACATCCCCTGCCGTGATTCGCCTGCCCGTATCGCCGGCTCCGCCTGCAATAACGTACTGGTTGCAGAAAATACAGCGGTGCGGGCACCCCTGGTGTGCAATAAAAAGTGGAATAACAAATGGAGTCATAGGTAAACATTAACCAGCGCCGCATCCGCACGCGCTAATGG
>JAIWHJ010000245.1:0-4045 GCA_048629695.1 Promethearchaeota archaeon | reverse complement strand
GTTTTTTTTCAAGCGGAAAAAATTAAGAAATACCTTGGAACCGGTAAAATAAAACCTGTAATTTTATCTGCACTCTTTGGAATACCTATCCCTTTATGCTCCTGTGGTGTGGTACCGGTTGCCACAGGTCTTAAAAAGCAAGGGGCCAATAACGGGGCCGCACTATCCTTTATGATTGCCACACCTGAGTCCGGCGTGGATTCCATAGCAGTATCCTGGGCCATGCTTGACCCGATCATGACAGTTATTCGACCCGTTGCCGGATTTATTACCGCGGTTTCCACGGGAATTGCCGAAAACTTTTTTGGGACCGATGATACGTCCAATAAGCAAGATATGATAAAAGAGACCGGCGGCTGCGGCTGTACAGAAAACAGTTGTGCAGTTGCACCCCAAGATAATGGAACACTGTCTGCCAGACTGATTAGCGGACTTAAATATGCTTATGGAGAATTGTTGACCGATATTGCAAAGCCCTTTATCATCGGAATCTTCATTGCCGGTATGATAACCTTCTTTTTTCCGGATGATCTGACACTCTGGGCCAATGATCACAATTTTTTATCCATGCTGGTCATGCTGATAGCAGGAATTCCCATGTATGTCTGTGCCACATCCTCCACACCCATTGCCGCAGCCTTGATACTGAAAGGCCTGAATCCCGGTGCGGCACTGGTATTTTTACTGGCCGGTCCTGCAACCAATGCTGCAACCATAAATATCATTAAAAACATATTCAATACACGTGCGCTTGTCATATATTTGTCCATGATTACCATATGTTCCCTTGCCACTGGCTTTTTTGTTGACTGGGTGTACGACTTCTACGCGATTCAGGCGAGCGCCGTTATCGGACAGGCTTCCCAAATCTTTCCCGAACATATCCAATTGATTGCTGCAGCTATACTGGCCATACTTATCTCCGGTAATATGCTAACAAATTTCAGGCAGCAGGCAGGGCATGCACATTCCGATTAAAACAGATTTTTCTCATCCACCCTCCCTTTATTATCTGAAGTTCTGTATTATGTTTTCAAATACGCGTGTTAACTTGAAGCAACGCGAAAAACACAAAAAAGGACAGAGAACCCAAATTGAATACGGTATCAACAGCGCCATACCCCTCGCCATTTTCCATCCCCAACATCCGGTTGTTTATTGCCTTTAAGGTTTTATTCAATTCAAGATTCTACTATCCGGTCTTTACCATCCTGTTCCTTGATTTTGGCCTGACCGTGGCGCAGTTTGCAATCCTCAATGCAGTCTGGGCAGCCACCATTGTCCTTACCGAAGTCCCATCAGGAGCCCTGGCCGATATTATCGGGAGAAAACGGCTGCTTGTCTTTGCGACATTCACCATGATTATTGAGATCGGTATCATCAGTTTTGTACCAAAAACAGACCCTTCCGTTATTTTCATTGTTTTCCTGGTCAACCGCGTTTTAAGCGGCTTTGCAGAAGCAGCTGCCAGCGGGGCGGATGAAGCCATTGCCTATGATTCCCTGGCAGCAAAAGGAGACCCTGGCCAGTGGGGCAGAGTGCTGGAAGTGTTAATGCGGTTTCAATCCATAGGGTTTATTTTTGCCATGAGTGTTGGTGCAGCCATTTATGATCCGGTTCTGCTCGGAAGGATTTGCCGGTTTTTCGGCCTTGCAGTAACCTTTTCCCAGGAAACCACCATGCGGTTTCCTTTATACCTTACATTTATCCTGGCAGTTTTTGCATTTATCACCACCCTCAGAATGGAAGAACCGGATTCCGGTTCTTCTTCATCCGGTTTTGAAACAAAACAGATCAGGCAGGCCTTCGGTCTGACACTCAAGGCAGGCCTCTGGATTTTAAAAACCCCTTTTGCCCTGTCTGTCATACTTTTTGGGATGCTGTTTGACGGCATTATCAGAATGATCATCACCCTGTCCAGCCAGTACTACAGAATGATCGAACTGCCTGAATCCACTTTCGGTATTATTGGATCAGTTGTTGCCATGCTGGGACTTGTTATTCCCAAAATGGCAAAAAAAATTGCAGAAAACCGTTCCCCTTCATATGCCCTATGGCTAACAGCCGGGTTAACCATTACAGGCCTTGCCGCAATGAGCTTTTTCTGGCCTTATGCCGGGTTGATACCTGCTGTAGTCACTTTCAGCGCCATGTATTTCACCGGTTTTTTTGTGAGTTTCCATATCAACAAGGTCACATCATCTGACCAGAGGGCGACCGTCCTGAGTTTTAAAGGTCTGTTCTACAATGTTTCTTATGGTGTATTAGGCGTTCTTTATGCCCTTCTTTTAAAAGTCAAAAAACAAGGCATTCATTCAGAACATGCTGAAAATGCAGTTTTTATGGACACGTTTTCCTGGTTCCCCATCACCTTTCTTATCTGGTTTTTCATTTTGTTGATCATCTATTTTTTATGGCTCAAGAGACCATCATCACTGCCTCAGGGAGAATGACCAGTTCCGCCTTTATAGACAGGGGCAACATAGGATGTCCCTAAACTTCCCATTGATAATAAGCCTTATAATAATACATAATCCTTTATAAATATCCCTTGCTTTGTTACAAATCCGAGGGGGATTATGTTTCCAAGAGAATTTTTATCAAAGCTTGAGCAGTGGGCTGATTCGGAAGATCGAAAGCCTCTTGTTGTTCGTGGAGCCAGGCAGGTTGGAAAAACGATGACAGTCAAAATGTTTGGCCAGCGTTTTGAAAGGTTTATTTATTTAAATTTAGATCTTCCTGGTGAGGCGGATATCTTTCGCCGCAGATTGCCTGTTCGGGAGACATTCCAGGCGATTATTATAAAATCACGGCTATCTCGGGCTCAAGGGAGGACTCTTCTTTTCATTGATGAAATTCAGAATTGCCCTGAAGCTGTTGAAATTCTCCGTTATTTTTATGAAGATTTGCCTGAAATACATGTCGTCGCCGCTGGATCACTTCTGGAAATAGCCCTGCATGAAAAGCATATTAGTTTTCCTGTGGGGCGGGTCGAACAATACTTCCTCTATCCTCTGACTTTCAAAGAGTTTCTGACTGCCATTGATGCAGGAGAAGCTGTCAAGGCTTTCGATACAGTACCGATGCCGGGTTATGCATATGAAGCTTTGATGGATTATTTTCATCGGTATGCGCTTATCGGCGGAATGCCGGAAGTGGTTGCAGGGTATATCAAAAACAACGATGTCACAAAGTTAAACGGGATTTATGATTCTTTGCTGGTTTCCTATCAGGATGATGTTGGAAAATACGCACGTAATCCCACCATGGCAACAATTCTCCGCCATTGTATTGAAACAACCCCGTTTACAGCCGGCCAGAGGATAACTTTTTCCGGGTTTGGACAATCGAACTACCGGTCACGTGAGGTGGGTGAAGCACTACATACCTTACAGAGAGCAATGCTGATCAATCTGCTGTATCCTTCGACTTCCGTTGAAATTCCGATCAAGCCCGATCTGAAAAAGTCCCCCCGTCTTCAACTGCTTGATACGGGACTGCTGAACTACTTTGCCGGTCTCCAGGAACAATACTTTTATCACGATAACCTGCATGCTTTTTATAAAGGCCTGCTTGCAGAACATATTGTCGGACAGGAACTTATAGCAATAGAGTCCAATACCCGAAAGAAACGATGCTTCTGGGTGAGGGGGAAAAGCCAGTCACAGGCCGAGGTTGATTTTCTTGTACAGCACAAGGGGTATGTTGTTCCGGTTGAGGTTAAGTCAGGCAAGTCAGGCAGGCTGCGATCATTACATCAATTTATGGACAGATGCCCCCATCATTATGCTGTTAGAATGTATGCAGGCCCTCTGGAGATACAACGGGTAAATTCTCTGGCTGGTAAGAGCTTTTATCTTTTAAATTTGCCCTATTTTTTAGCCTCTGCTGTTCATAAATATCTGGAATGGATGATGGAAGAAATCGAACATCTTCCTGCGGTCGGTCATGAATAAATGCATTTCCTTTTAATTCTAAGTATGATTTGGATTGATATCGGTGAACCATCAGTTGCCGGTCAAGTATTCCCCGTTACCGTAAAACC
>JAIWHJ010000244.1:0-4048 GCA_048629695.1 Promethearchaeota archaeon | reverse complement strand
TCGGTTTTCCGTGTCTGATACGGGTATAGGGATTCCCGAGGACAGACAGGATGCTATTTTTGAAAAATTCACTCAGGCCGACGGCTCCACCACCAGAAAATTCGGCGGCACAGGCCTGGGGTTGGCAATAAGCAATGAACTGGTTAAGCTGATGAAAGGGGAAATGACTCTTACCAGCGTTCCCGGTAAAGGCAGCACCTTCAGCTTCACCATTCCCATGACAGAACCGGCGCAGGAACAAATCGAGAAGACGACCAAAGACCCGGCAAAATCGCCTGTTGACATGGAGGGTGACAGGAAAATCAGGGTGCTGCTGGTAGAGGATAACAAGGTCAACCAGAAACTGGCCGGCATATTTGTGCAAAAGCAGGGTCACGAAGTGGGGGTGGCTGAAGATGGCCTGGTGGCCTTGGAGAAGTTGAAGACAGGCAAATGGGATCTGATCCTGATGGATATTCAGATGCCCAACATGGATGGACGGGAGGCCACGATCAAGATCAGGGAAATTGAGTCATCGCCTGAGATGCGGGATCAGTACGAAAGCCTTTGCCACAGAAAAACGCCTGTTCCGATTGTCGGGTTGACCGCCCATGCCAGGAAAGAAGATGAAGAAGGGTGTTACTCGGTCGGAATGGATGCCTTTTTAACCAAGCCGATAAAAAACCAGAGACTGGCAGAAGTTATTCAGGATCAGATTCGTAGAATCAGAGCCCTTGAAATTGAACATCAAATAACTTACCCATATAGCTGATAAAAAGTCGTGACTTTTTATCAGTTATATGATAAAAAGTCAAAATTATGGAAGTGCAACGATATATGCAGAATTGCCTTCTTGAGGATGCCTTGGCTGATGGCAAAATGGCTTTCATTTCAGGGCCTCGGCAAGTGGGAAAGACCCATATGGCCAAGCAGTGTATTGTCTCATCCGGCAATTATTTCAATTGGGATGTCAACGAGTTTAAACGTGCCTGGATACGTTCCCCCTTAAAGGCGATAGAAACAATAGGTTCCGGGCCTGTTGTTTTTGATGAGTTGCACAAATATCCTCATTGGAAAAACAGCCTGAAAGGATTGTATGATCAGGTTGGCGGGCAGGTTCCAATTCTTGTCACCGGCAGCGCCCGACTTGATCTTTACAAAAAAGGCGGTGACAGTTTGCTGGGGAGATATATTCCCTATCGGTTGCATCCCTTTTCTATTGCGGAACGACCGGATTTACAGGCTGATCCCGACCATCTTGAACCTTGCCGGATCAACTACCCCCTTGACGACCTTATCGCCTGTTCAGGGTTTCCTGAGCCGCTGCTTGGCGGCTCGGAAAGGAAAGCCCGCCGCTGGTCCCGGCTGCGCCTTGAGCAGCTTGTGCGTGAAGATATCAGGGATTTCAAGAATATTCGGAATATTGAGTTGATAAAACTTCTCATCGAACTCCTTCCTGCCAAAGTGGGAAACCCTTTGTCGATAAATAGCCTGCGGGAAGATTTGCAGGTTGCTTACGCAACCGTGCGGGAATGGATGTATGTTCTGCAAAATTTATATATCTGCTTTCGGGTTCCGCCCTACTCAAGAGATATTGCCCGTTCGTTGACCAAGGAAGCCAAATTTTATCTCTTTGATTGGATTCCTGTCAAAGATAAAGGTGCGCAACTGGAAAATATCGTCGCTGTCCATCTTCAAAAAGCATGTCACTTCTGGACTGATCTTGCCTATGATTTTTTTGATCTGCACTATATCCGAACCAAGGAAAAGGAGGAAGTGGATTTCTGCATTGTGCGGGAGGGACAGCCGTGGATGCTGGTTGAATGTAAATCACAAAGTACAACCATGTCCAAGTCCTTGAAGAAATTTTCCGCTCTGTTTCCGGAAGCTATGGCTTTTCAGGTCACGACTGCCGATACAGACAGGATCGTTCCATACACGAATATTCGCATCATAAATATCGAAAAATTCCTATCCATGTTCATTTAAAAAAACCAATTTGTGATTTAAGGGATGTGGAAATAAGGTTTATTGATTGTCAATATTATTTTCAACCCGATTGCGGCCGTTGTTTTTTGCCCTATAGAGGGCCTGGTCGGCCCGTTTTATGATATCAATATAGTCTGAGTCTTCTTTGTTGAAGATCGATACGCCTAAGCTGGCGGTGAGGCGTAGCTGAATGGAGTGATTGCCTTTATATCTAAAGATTTGGGAGTCAATCATTTTACACAGCCTTTCCGCCGTGATGATGGAGCCTTTGCCCCCCGTTTCCGGCAACAGGACAAGAAACTCTTCTCCTCCATAGCGATAAATAATGTCAACTTCGCGCAGACATTTTCGTAGCGTCCGGGCAAAAGCCTTGATCGCCTCATCGCCTATCGCGTGTCCGTGGGTGTCGTTGACCTTTTTGAATAGGTCGATGTCGATCATGATGATGCCGAACATTCTGCCGTAGCGTTTGCACCTGGAAAATTCGCTGGAAAGGTCATCTTCCATGGCCAGTCGGTTCATGGCCCCGGTTAAGTGGTCGCTTCTTACTTTGCGCTGTAATTTGCCGACTTGCATTTTCTGACTCTTTAGCCGATTCTCTGCTTTTGCCAGTCGCTTTTTTATTTTATCGTTGGCGGTGTGCAGCTCAATGAAATTTTTTTCTACAAGTTTCCATATTACCGGCTCAAGCAACTTTTGGATATCTTCATGCCTGTCCTTCAATTGGCCGCCATGTTGGTCAATGCCCTCCTGGTATTGGTGGATGTCACTGTTTAGATTGGTAATTATGCTGGAAACTCCCTCAACCATGAGGGTGGTTGCCTGACCAGTCGAAACGGAGGCCATTAGATCGGAGATCAATTTGTTTTCATCCATCTCCATGGCTACATTGTAAAAGGCCTTTTCATAATAGGGCGGAATAGCGGGTTTGTTTTGGGAGATAAGGCTCTTGAGCGCATTCCTGGCTATTTCGGAAATTTTTTCCAGGTTCAGGAGATCCTGATCCGCATCTTTATTTTTTTTCATGGCATGATTTTTTTGGGGCAAGTGATTGAGTGATTGAATGCTTTTTTCGAACTGGTGAGTCGAAAATTTTTCTAACTTATTGAAATTATTGATCCTGTGTTATGGCTCATGTCATTCCCACGAAGGCGGGAATGACATGATAACTCTCGACTGTCGAGTTTAAAAATTTAAACGCAAAAAGTCACATAAATAGCATATTGTTTCGTGCGTCAATTATCAATACTTAATAAATGCATTTACCGATTGCGAAAATTTTTATAAAAGAGATCGGCTTATGTTGATACCCTTTTTCTATATACTGAATTTATTGCTTTTACTCTCAGGGCTTTTTGGCATTCGCCTGGCCAGTGGTGAGAGGAGCTTTTCCCTCTCGCTGGTTCAGATTCTGCTGGGCCTGCCTCTGCTTGCCGGAGAATATCTCTATCTGGCATATCACCTGGAGGCCCAGGCGATTGAAGTAACGCTTTTTTCTGAAATCGTTTTTGCCCTTATATGGCTCTCCATGTCCCTGCGATTGCGCGGTGCAATGGTCGCAACCGTGCATAAGTCCCGGCGTAATTTCTTGATTGAAATTATTGTCGGGGCAGTGGTGACGGCAGCGGCCGGTTACTTTCTGGTCTACCTCTCTACGACCGAAATATCCGATGCAATCCTGGCTTTTCACATTTGCAGCCCTGTCTATTTTTCGGCTGTCTTTATCCTGATGACGGTTCTCTATGCTGCCTGGCGCCTGGAGCAATTCTGGCGCGCCCTTAATGCCGCACAGCGTTGGGAGTACAAGTTCCTGGTTGTCGGCGGCTGCATGGTCTGCGGAGCCTTGGCCTGGAGCGCCTCCTGTCGGCTCACATACCTGGCCATTGCCCCCAGGCATCTTCTGCTCCTGGCCGCGCTTTTGCTTGTCGGCTGGACTTTGATATCCTATGCAGCGCTCCGTCACCGGCTGCTGAACCGCAAGATCTTTGTTTCCCGGAAGGTGGTCTATTCCTTTGTTGTCCCGTCCCTTCTTGCCGCCTATCTTTTAGGTTTCGGGATAGTCTCCCTGATCATGCGCACC
>JAIWHJ010000243.1:0-4050 GCA_048629695.1 Promethearchaeota archaeon | reverse complement strand
TGATATTCTTTTGAAATTCTTCGTCCGTCGTCCTCCCTGTTCAATTCGACCTGGTCACATCTTGAAAAATCATTTTTTTTCCTTTACCGACACTATTCTGTCCCAGTCCAATTCGACCAGTCGCATAATGTCTCATTATGTTTAATTTTCTATGTTTATTCGTTTCTCCCTGGTGGTTACGAAATATTATTTTAACGGGAAACCCGTTGTTTCCTTTTTTTTGGGACATATTTCCCAGTGCATCCGTTGGTTGGGACGAAAAAAGAGCCGCCATGTTTGATGTCCTGCTTCACCGGTACGGGGGAGTTTCCAAGTCAACAATGGATTATTTTATTGCGCCTTTTAAAGTTTTTTTAATGGGCAAAGACAATGATCCGGATCTATACGACGGGAAACCAGGAATATATTACCTGTTGGTATGGCCTGTCTTTTTTTTCGTCCGCGTATGTTCCAGGGATATATTATACCTGCTTGGTTTAGTAGTCATCTGCTTGGTTTTCTGGACTTTAAGTTCTCAGCAGGCTCGATTCCTCCTGGTTATCCTGCCTGTCATGAGCGTCCTCATCGGATGGATGTTCCAGAATATTTTGGCCTGGTCCGGAAAATCGGATGTCAAATCCGCGAGTATCTTGAAGCAGGCAGGGCGTATGCTTGTTATTGTTACACTTTTGGCCTTGCTGGGAATGAATATGACCACAAGCCTGGTTGGTTTTACTAAAGGAAATTTTCTGTTTTGCGGAACCAGTGAAAAAAACAGGGACAATTATTTGGCTGCCAGGCTCGATTATTATGACTTGTATCGCTATATAAATAACAATCTGCCAGAATCAGCAAAAATTTTCATGGTGATGACCGGCAATTATGGCTATTACCTGAACAGAGAATATTTTTCCGACGCAATTTTTGAAAGTCATACTTTTAATCGTATTTTTGAAGAATCAGCTGCAAATGCGGATCTGACACGCGCCCTACAGCAAAACGGCTGGACGCATCTGCTGATTCGATTTGACTTTTTTTTAAAAGAACGTGACCCTGTTCTGACACCACAAGCCCGCAAACGGCTTGAGTATTTTTTTAACCGGCAATGCCGCCTGCTCAAAGTTACAGGGCCTTTTTTTCTTTATGAGATATTGCCGGCGGATATTGCTTCCAGACCTTTAAGGATTAATCCAAAAAAGGCAAGAGGGTTATGATGCGGCATGAATACCATGCCCAATACCATGAATCTCAGTATCACATCCCTTAAATCAGTATGTTCAATGGCTAAACTGCATTATCTCCATGGTGTCACTTTTTTGTATTGCACCCGTGGGTGAGGGAAGCCGGACAAGGATCGGATTGACAACAGGGGTCGGGATGAAGTAATCTGAAATAATCATGGCTACTGACTTAGTAATTAATGCTACTTTATATGAGACCCGGATTGCGCTCGTGGAGTATGGCAATCTTGTGGAATTCTATATGGAACGGCCGGCGGAAAAGGGTCTTGTCGGGAATATTTACCAGGGCAAGGTGGTTCGCGTTCTGCCGGGCATGCAGGCTGCTTTTGTGGAAATCGGGCTTGAACGAACCGGTTTTTTATACGTAGACGATGTTTTTACCAACAGTGTCGCAATTGACGATATAGTTAGAATGCATGCCGAAGGATCGTTCCGCTGGTTGAGACCTCCGCCTGATTACGTGCCTAAGAGGGTGGCCGGGATGAACATCGAGGATATGCTGAACGAGGGCCAGGAATTGCTGGTCCAGGTCTGTAAGGAGCCGATCGGAACCAAGGGAGTGCGGCTTACATGTCAGATCACGCTGCCATGTAGAAATCTCGTCTTCATGCCCATGACCGACCATATCGGGATATCCCGTAAAATAGAGGACGAGGTGGTAAAAAATCGTCTGCGCAAGGAAATCGAGGAACTGCGTCCGGCCGGCACGGGATTCATTGTCAGGACTGCGGCGGAGTTTGCCTCCAGGGAATGCCTGGAGGTAGACATGGAGTTCCTGCTCCATCTCTGGAGGGAGATACAGGATAAGGCCAAAAATTCTCCGGTCGCAACGCTTGTACATCGGGATCTTGACATCATTTTAAGGGCGGTCAGGGATATTTTTTCCCCAAACGTGGATCGAATAGTGGTTGATGATCCCAAGACCTATAAACGCGTTTTTTCTTTTGTGGAGACATTTGCGCCGCGTCTGACAGGAAAGATCCATCTGTGTGACGAGGATACACCCGTGTTTGATTATTACGGGGTGGAAGTGAATATCAATCACGCACTGGATAAAAAAATCTGGCTTCGATGCGGGGGCTACATCATTATTGAGGCGACCGAGGCATTAACCGTAATTGATGTAAATACAGGACGTTACGTGGGCAAGACGGATCTGGAACAGACTATCTTCAAGACTAATATGGAGGCGGTCAAGGAGATTGCCTACCAGCTTCGGCTTAGAAATATCGGCGGGATAATCATTATTGATTTTATTGATATGGAGGATGAGAGTCACCGCGAGGACGTGTTCAAGGCTCTGACAGAGGCTGTTAAAAAAGACAAGAGCCGGGTCAATATTCTAAAAGTCTCGGAGTTCGGTCTTGTTCAGATGACGAGAAAGAGAAGTCGTGGAGCCCTGTCCCAGATGATGTGTGAGCCGTGTCCCTATTGTCATGGTGAAGGGTTTTTGAAATCGCGCAGGACTATCTGCTACGAGATTTTCAGGAAAATTTCCATTGCCTCGAAAAAAACAGCAGCCCCTGGTGTGAGAGTAAAGGTCCATCCGTCGGTTGCGGACCTGATGCTGAACGAGGAGTCAGCCACGGTCGACAATGTTGAAATAGAAACAGGCAAGAGAATAACTATTGTTCCGGTTCGTGATCTGTATATGGAAAAATATGAAATAGTCTGGGATTAGGGCATTTTGGTTTAATTGGTTTAATTGGTTGAATTTGTTAACCAATTAAACCAATCAAACTAATAGAACCAATAGAACCGTACGTATATATTATGAAAACCTATTTTGAATGTATTCCATGTTTTCTCCGTCAGACTCTTGAGGCTGCCAGGCTTACGACTGATGATGAGGCTATCCATGAGCAAGTTATCCGTAAGGTGTTGCGCGCTGCAAGCGAGATGAATCTACGGGAATCTCCACCAGTTATGGCTCAACGTATCCACCACATGATTCGTCGGATAACAGGCAACAATGACCCGTACCGTGAGATTAAGGATCGTTTCAATAATTTTGCTTTAAAGCTTTACCCGGAACTCAAAAAGCGGATCGAACGGTCTCGCGAGCCGTTAGATACGGCGATTCGCTTGGCTATTGCAGGCAATATCATCGATTCCGGTATAAATTATCATATAAACGAGACTCAGGTTCACAATGCAATTGATCACGCCTTGACAGCGCCGCTTGCAGGAAATCCGGAGGAATTTCGCAAAGCGGTATCAGATGCGAAAGATATTCTCTACCTGGCAGACAACGCCGGGGAAATTGTCTTTGACCGCTTGCTTATCGAAAACATGCCGCGCGAAAAAATAACCCTTGCGGTTAAAGCAAGCCCGATCATCAACGATGCATGCCTTGCCGACGCCCAAGCAACAGGAGTCGCCGATCTTGTCGAAGTTATTGATAATGGTTCGGATGCGCCGGGGACCATACTGAAGCAATGTTCAGAAAAATTCAAACAACGCTTTGAAAACGCTGATCTGATCATAGCGAAAGGTCAGGGGAACTACGAGACACTGAGTGATATCAAAAAAGATATCTTTTTCATACTCAAGGCAAAGTGCCCGGTAATCGCTCACCATATCGGGTGTGAAGTGGGGAGCCTGGTTTTTCTAGGAAATGTTTCAGAATCAAATAAGGGATGTGGAAATAAATAATTTACCCATATAGCGCTCAGATTTAGGTTAGGTTCGATCAAGTAACCGCTTTTAAAACCGCAGGCATAGCCGGGCTACGTTGAGGATTTTGAAAGTGGTTACTTGATCGAAGATGGCCTGAAGATGGGATGGGAGATGGGTAAGTTATTTATTTCCACATCCCTAAATAGAACGT
>JAIWHJ010000242.1:0-4054 GCA_048629695.1 Promethearchaeota archaeon | reverse complement strand
AAAATTTCCAGTTTATCTGGGTTAGTCCCACACAGCCACTGCATCCCACAAAAGGCGGGACTAAAGTCCCACTTCCGTTTCACATAATGAAGATGCCAAAAAGTACAATTTATTTTTTGCCGAATTCTAACGATCATTGGAGGATTTGCTTTAAGTGGCGTAGCAATAATGCCTTTGAAGTCGAGATTGTAGACTATCACAGTGGGTGAATGATGAAACGTAGGAAGCTAAATCCGTTACATCCGGGAGAAGTCCTACAAAAAGAGTTTCTTGAGCCTATGGGTTTGAGTCAGAATAAGCTCGCCATGGCGCTTCATGTTCCGGCACGTCGCATAAATGAAATCGTTCTTGAAAAACGTGGCATTACGGCAGATACTGCTTTGAGACTTGCACGATACTTCGGCATGTCCCCGCATTTTTGGCTTGGCCTGCAAATGGATTACCAACTCGATGTTGCTCAAGATTCTCTCGAAACTAGAATTGTAGCCGAAATCATGCCAATGGCTGTCACTGGATGATGCGTGAGGCGCCAACAAGACGGTTGCACTCGGACGGTTGATGCGGTAAGCATTTAAAACTTCCCGGCATCAGAGGCTATTGCCTCTATCAGATCACTGAACAGAAATGTGTGAATCGGGTGGCAGCTATACCAGTACAGGGGGCCCCATAACCCTTTTGGGGCAAACATTGCGGTCTGTATCAAACGTGTGCCGTCTCCTTCCGGTATGGCTTCCCACTGCAGCCATGCCCGGCCCGGTACTTTCATTTCAGCGCGCAGCCTTAACAGGCGGGGCGGTTCAACCGCTTCAACCCGCCAGAAGTCAAGTGCTTCACCTGGGAGAATTTCCTTTGGATGACGGCGTCCGCGGCGCAGGCCCGGGCCGCCCGCCAGTTGATCTATCCATCCCCGCAGTTTCCATGCCCATGTCAAGACAAGCCAGCCACGGTCTCCGCCGATACTGCTGAAACTTTCGAAAACAGCCTCCTGCGGGTAGTCAATATGCAGACTTCTGATTTCCCGGATCAGACCTTCGCGGTCTATCTGTTCATAAGCCGGCAGATTTCCAAGCGCGCCGCTCCAACGGGTCGGGACATCTTCCTGTTCAATCCTGTCAAGCGCCTGCTTTACCGCCTGACGATACGAAATCGGTTTGATTTCCGGAAAATATTTTTCCGCCTTGCCTGTGTCGGCGGCAACAGATTCCATACAGCTTTTGATAAGCGGGAATATCATGTCATACGGAATCGATGTAATCAGCCCTATCACGACTGATGCCGGTTTTGGCGGAAGCAGGGAGGGCAGACGGATGAGCCGTCTTTTCATAATCCCGCGCACTTGTGCATAAATATCTATCATCTCATTATAAGCAGTCAAATCCGACCCGATTTCAATGACGCCAAAAGGCCCACGCTTTATTGACAGTAGAAGATATTGAAGCACATCGCGGGTTGCGATTACCTGGGCATGATTTTTTATCCATGCCGGGACCGGCATTACCAGAAGACGCTGGGTCAAATAACGTATCATTTCAAATGAAGCGGAACCTGATCCGATAATCGGCCCGGCGCGAAATTCCGTTACCGGCAGTTTTGACCCAAGGATTTCCCCGACTTCAGCCCTGCTTTTCAAATGATCGGATATTTTTTCTGTTTTTGGAACAAGCCCGCCCAGATATATGACGTGCTTCAGATGCCCGCCTGCCTGAACAAAATTCTCGGCGGAGAGCCGGTCCTGCCTGACATGATCTATGCCTGCATTCATTGAATGCACAAGATAAAACGCGATATCCATATCTGTAAAGGCAGGTTTAAGTGTGTCAAAATTCGTCAGATCACCTGTCACGACTTCAACTTGTTTTGCCCAGTTGCGGCCTGATATCCTGTTTGGATCACGCACCAGTATGCGTACATCATAACCATGACCAAGAAGAAGCGGAACAAGCCTTCCGCCTATATAACCGGTAGCGCCGGTAACAAGAATCTTCATGTAGTTTTTTTATTCAGGCCGGATGATTTAGCATGCCTTAACTGTTCGTTCATGCCGCGTATACGTGATGACATTTTTTCAAGGAGACGGAAGGCGAGTGACGGATCTTCCTGCAGTCGGCGGAGGAGCGTCATTTTGTCAACAGTCAGCACCCGTACTTCGCCGTCCAGTGCGCGAACAGTACCTGAACGGACTTCCCTGTCAAAAAGGGCCATCTCACCGAAAAATTCACCCTCATCCAATACCGCGAGTCTGGTTTCCTTACCGTTTTCAGTTTGAAGCACTTCAGCTTTCCCGTCCTGGATCACATACAGGCAGTCTTCGACCTCACCCTGGTTGATGATTATTTCACCATCCCTGTATATCCTGCCTAATGATTCGGATTTCGTGAAACCTGATCCGAATCGTCTGCTTGCGCCGCCTTTCTTAAATAGAATAGCTGACGCCGTTTCCCGGATCAGATTGAATATGAATATCGGATGCAATATACGCATAACAATCTCCTTATAAGGAGCGCTTCCTGTAAAAGTGTCCCACAGGACCGTACTCATGTGTCTGCGGTTCCCGGATTTTTGTTGTTCTTTTGAAACCATACGCAGAATTCCGTATTTTGCAAAGTCTCTCTTTTGAATCCGGCGTGTAAATGTAAACAGTATTTTACCCATATTGTTATCAAAAATGATATCCTTGAGCACCGGCATAAAGTGTTTTGCAAAATCATCGCAAGATACTCCATGAAGGAGAGCTGTTGAGGCTGCTGCCTTGGCGACTGAAAATGCCGAGCCTATCCCGTTTTTATACAGTTTTGTCACAGAGCAGTCGCCAATCAGCACAATCCTGTCGGAAAAAGGTTGTAAAGCGCCGCTTGTATTTATTCTTGGAAAGCATTTGCAGGTGGAAGTATTGGACTCCATCCATCCGGGAGGGAAGCACCCCTTTACTTCGGGCGTATTCAGAAAAAAGCGCACAAGCTCCTTGTCTATTCCCCGGCCAAGAAGCACAAGAGAAACATATTCGTTTTTTGGTATCAGGGCCGCGAATTCAAGCCTGGGAACATTCAGAAGGAAAACATGCATGGAATCGCCGAAATGTTTTTTCACAAGGTCTCGGCCCAGCTTAAATTCGCAGATAAATGTCTTTGCTGTATCAGGCGGTCTGAATCTTGGAACCATTCCGTCAAACAGTTTTAGAGATGAAGCGTTAATCCCGACAGCCCCTGCGATCAGTTCATATTTTCTTGACAGACCGCCCTTGGTCTTAACAATGGGGTATCCGTTGTCAATGCTGATTTGAACAACTCTCTCCCTTATCAGGTCGGCGCCTTTATTTTGTGTGAGTTTCTGCAGATATCCGTCAAAACCGCCCCATGTAATCCCCTTTGTCCCTAAGGGACCTCCACCCCTGTACATGGCCGCTATTCTTTTTTCTTGAAGCGGGGTATCGATCCGGACGCTGCCGACATCCATATGCAGGACATAAGAGTCAATACCGCACTGAACTACATGGGACGGAATATTGATACCCTCGGCTGAAAGTATCTGCACAAGTGACTCGGAAACTATGCCGCCGCAATGATTGCAGCCGGCAGGCCCGCACCGGGAAAAATCTTTTTGTTCGTAAACATCGATCCGTATATCAATCCCGAGCCTTTCAGCCAGATCCAGAGCCGAATAACTGAAAAAACTGCCGGCAGGGCCGCCCCCGATAACCGCGATTCGAGATCCGTTATCGAGTTTAAGCGGAGATGAATTCTCCCCAAGGGCCGGCATATTATTTGTTTCCGGCATTATAATTTACCTGTTTTCATGATAGTCTCGCGCCCATCCGGAAATGGCGGTTTTTACGCTGCGGAGCGCTGCCGCGCCGGATACCATCTCGGACCTGGCGGGACTGCATCAGGAAAGTGTGGACACTATTCCGCCTGTCTATGTGGACTAGGGGCATTTTTATTCATTGTGTCAATGATGCTATTCCTTCAGACGAAAGTCAAGGCCAATAAAAGTTCGAATTGGATTACCTCGTTCGAGAACATTATGTGTTTCCCAACGATCTTTTTGTGCCTGAACC
>JAIWHJ010000241.1:0-4086 GCA_048629695.1 Promethearchaeota archaeon | reverse complement strand
GAGTAAAAATTTATATAATTCCAGCAGTCGATGACATTTGATTTTTGTGGTTGCTTGACTATTTAGATCTCAATAAAATTCGTTAAACCTTGAACATTTGAACCCGGAACCTATGACATTGATAAATCCACCCGCGAAATACAATACCGACACACTCCTGAGGCTCTTTGATTCCATACAGACCGGCATAATTGTCATTAACAGGGAATATAATATTATTATGGCAAATGAGGCTGCCTTCCGGATTATCGGGAAAAAGCACGAGGACTCATCGGGAGTGTCTCGTACCTGCTTCAACCTGCTGCATAATAGGACGGAACCGTGCGAAGACTGTCCGATTAAAATAAAAGAAAGCTTTGAGTTAACACAAAAATCTCTGGCCTTGAAAATGGAAGACAACAGGGATGTTTTTATCAGAATTTTTTATTCCAAATGGGATGACAACTTTGTTTTCACTCTCTTTGATGTTACCCAGGAGGTCGATGTTGTCCGGAAAATCGATCTGATCAGAAAAGAACTCCAAACAAAAAATGTTCTCCTGAAACACCGTCAGGAGAACACAATACAGGAGCGGCATAATCTTGAATTGCTTCTGGACACCCTGCCCGAGGCCCTTGTAAGTGTTAGCGCCGCTTATGAAATTCAAAGGAAAAATAAGGCGGTTTCAGAAAATTTGCCTATTAAAAACGCCTCAACATGTTACGAATTGATGGGTCAGGACCTGCCGTGTGAAGATTGTCCTGCTGAACCCGGCTTTGACCGGGCCGACATGAAAAAAAAAGGCCATTTCATAAACAACCGCTATTTTACTGAAACCATTATAAAATCTCCGTTTGACGATGGCGGACTTCTTCTGTTTGCAGATACCACACGCCATATTCAACTGACCGAAAAAATTAAAAAACAAAATAAAATTCTGTCAGGACTAGTGGATATCAGTGCTCAAATGCAGAAAGACACTAATCCTGAATCCGTGACCGATTTTTTTCTTCAAATATTTTTAAATGTTGTAAATTCCGATTCCGCAATTGTCATCAGTGATGACACAAGGGCCGGGAATCTAGGGTTCAGTGTACAAAAAGGAATTACGGAAGAGGAGATGCTTAGAACGTCCCGGGCATATCTCTCCAGGGACATCCAGAGCCGAACCACGGATAAAATTCCTGAAAAATTTCTCCCATGGGAAAACGCTACCCAGGCACATCTAAAAGGCATTGACGGCAAACGTGTGGGCATTATTCTTGTTAAGGGCAAATTCAACCGAGAAGATAACGAATCGGCAAAACTGTTCTTCAAACCATTCGGTGCATACATGCACAACCAGCTTCTCAGGCAAAGGCTCGAGGAAAAAGCCGATACCGACCCTCTGACCGGGCTTTACAACCGCGGCTACCTTGATCGGGCAATCAAGGAAGAAACTGAAAAACTGAAAAAATTCAATATCTACTACTCAATCGTAACAGCAGACGTCAACCGCCTGAAAAAGGCAAATGATTCTTACGGCCATGAGGCAGGTGACAAACTGATCCTGACTGTTGCCGGCCTGCTGAAAAAAGAGGTGCGCACAGTGGACGTTGTGGCGCGGACGGGTGGGGATGAATTTGTCATCCTGCTTGCCGATTGCAATAATAAAGGGGCCAATATTTTTATTGACCGTCTGACGGAAAAAATATTTCACGAAACATACATTGAGGTCGGCGAGAACGAACGGTTTTCCGTAACCGTAAGCTTTGGGGCGGCAGGCGTCGACAAGTATAAGCCGGAGGAGTTGATCAAAGAGGCTGACCGACTCATGTACGAAAACAAGGAGGCATTCTACGCAAAAAACAAGAACCTGCGTTATCGTTAAGGGTTTTAGTGCTGAAGGTAGAAGGCTGAAGGTAGAGGCTGAGATGAACGTCGGGTAATCAATTCGTTGCTTTTGGTTACGCGTTATGTTAAAAAAAAAAAGGATTCGGACTGCCGATCGCATAAAATAGCAGCCTCAAAAAAAGTACATGCGGCTTAAGGACTCGGCAAAAAATAAATTGTACTTTATGGCACGTTCATTATGTGAAACGGAAGTGGGACTTTAGTCCCGCCTTTTGTGGGATGCAGTGGCTGTGTTGGACTAAAGTCCAACTTCCGACAAATATAACAGAATAGCATTTTATTTTTTGCCGAACCCGGTCTGTTTCCAGCTTTTTTAAAACATAACTATAGTTGTTAAGGAACAGAGAGGAAATAAATTGAGCAAAATTACGCTCAGCTTATTTACGACCTGTTCCTAACTATTATGATCCGAATACGGATTCTGCGTAGCGCGGAGTTTGTATTCGGGAGAAATTTTATGTCTGAACCTATTATAGAACTTGATAAAAATATTGCGGCTCTTGTTGATATCACGGACGCGCTTTTAAGAGGCGAATTCGATCATAGCATTGCTGAAGATTTTGATGCAGAGGGAATGCTCTCAACCCTGGCACAAAAAATCAATGCCATGGTCGTTAATATGAAGACTGTTAAAATGCCGCTTACAAGTGCTAGAAGCCATGCGCCGGATGCGGTGGCCAGCGCTGAAAATGTTGTTCAACTTACAAAACAGTCTACAAGTGAAGTACTTGACAAGGCAGACAAACTCATGACGCTTGTCAATCAAATGGAAGCCGAATTGCCGAATCCAAAACAGGAAACATTAACTTCCATAAAGGAAACCATCTTTGATATTGTGGCCTCACAATCTTTTCAGGATGTGGCCCGCCAGAAAATGAACGTGCTTATTAAAGATCTCAACAAAATGCGTGACTGGCTTGTTGAGACCCTGGTCGTCTTAAATATACAGAAAGATGCATCACCTGAAAACGTTCAGCAGAAAGCCGAACGGTTAAAAGAGGTAAACGAACCATCAAATACAGACAAAATAAAGCAGGATCTCGTGGATGATTTGCTGGCTGAATTCGGTTTTTAGATTCGTAAACGTTCACCAGCGCCGCATCCGGAGTCTCGCAGGCTCGTTTACCTGCACGCGATCAAGTCTGGTTCACATAGGTTTACTATAGTTCTCCAGCCTGGAGTTTATGCCCTTCAGGGTACACATATGGGGCACCTGTAAACGATTACATACTGAGAAGTCTGCTCAATAGGGTACCCCCTCTGAACGGTTACTAAAATTTATTTCCGCATCAGAAGGCCGGACGTAAATAGGAACTGCGGCAGCGGGATCTAAAAATTCCTTTGCCTTCCATTTCCGAATTCCAACCATGCCTGTTGATGCCGCTCTTGCAAAATGGATTTCAGGAAGTGCAATGGTCACAAGGCCGTTTGCAGCCTCCTTTAGGATATCCCCGTAAAGCGCGGCGCCCTCCCCTGCCACCACTGTTTTTTCAACTATCTTTTCAGCAAGCATCTCCGGGCTGATCACCATATACTCGCTAATCCTGTCAATTCGTCCCTTATTTCCTATCCTGTAAAGGGCCGCATAGACTTCTTTTTTACGAGCATCAAGAATCGGGCAGATCAGGCTATCCATGCACGTGAATTGACTGGCCAGGCTGTCAAGTGTCGGAACCCCGATTAAAACTTTGCCGGTTGCCATTGCCAGCCCTTTGGCAGTGCTCAATCCGATTCGGAGTCCGGTAAAACTGCCGGGCCCTGAACTGACGGCCAGAGCGTCGATCTGATCCCAGCCGATCTCAGCATCGCTCATCAGCCGTTCAATTCCGTTTAACAGCCGCCTTGAATGGGTAAATTTTGAGTTTAGGGAATACTCACCTATGCACAACCCATCCGAAACCAGCGCTACACTTCCACACATTCCGGAAGTCTCAAAGGCCAGGATCACAGGTGGAATTATTGGGGAAATACCTTTCATGGGTTCAGGGTTCAGAGGTTCGGGGTTCAAAGGTTCAGAGGTTCAAGGGTTCAGAGGTTAAAACTTGCCCCATGGTTGTATTAAAAAAGTAAAGCAGTTAATCCTGAGCCAGCACACTATTTTTTTTTCGTTGTTTTTCATCATTCATCATTCATCATTCCAAAGGTGGTAACCCTGAACGGTGAACCCTGAACCCCTTTGAACCCTTACAACAATTTTGTCAGCCATGGAACCAC
>JAIWHJ010000240.1:0-4093 GCA_048629695.1 Promethearchaeota archaeon | reverse complement strand
GGCCAATATTCGCCACATACTAATATAATCAAAACATCTCTATTTTTTCCGTAACTCCGGAATAAAATTACAAAAAACATAACTGCAAGCAGGGCATAAGTATCTTCACGAAAATATTTTCCAAGGTACTAAAAAAAAGCACTTCCCGGCTACTATGTGGCACGGGAAGAGATAAATCGGATATTGATTATGTTTTTCATATTACCTACTGTATCTTTTCCTGACAAGAAAATTATCACCAAGTCGCTAAACTATCATTTTGACATAACCGGATATGCCATGCTATATTGTTCGTTCGTTTCGACTGATGGTTGAAAAAAATTACGCATGGTATTTTCAACCAAGGCGAGCTGTTTCCGTAAAACACCCTCATGAGGAGGTTCAATGAATACTGAAAAATCCCGCATCCTGTTTGAAAAAGCTCAAAAATACATCCCTGGCGGAGTAAACAGCCCGGTGCGCGCCTGCAAGTCCGTGGGCTGCAATCCACTCTTTATCGACCGGGCATCAGGATCAAAAGTATCCGACGTAGACGGAAACACATTCATTGATTTCGTATGCTCATGGGGTCCGATGATCCTGGGGCACGATCACCCCGCAGTTCGGGAAGCGGTTGCCGAGGCGCTTGGCAAGGGTACAAGCTACGGCGCCCCTACCCCGTCAGAGGTGGAACTGGCCGAACTTGTCACTGGAGCCCTGCCCTCAGTGGAACGGGTTAGGTTTGTAAATTCAGGCACTGAGGCCACAATGAGCGCAATCCGCCTTGCTCGCGGATATACGGGGAAAAATGTTGTAGTCAAATTCGACGGATGCTATCACGGCCATGCAGATTCTTTTCTCGTCAAGGCAGGATCAGGAGTCATCACCCTTGGAATACCCGGCAGTCCGGGCGTGCCTGAAGATATTGTCAAGAATACGATTTCCATCCCGTATAACGATCCGGAAACCCTTGAAAAGACCCTTTGTGATGAGTCGCTGGGCATCGCCTGTGTGATAATCGAACCGGTCGCGGGCAACATGGGTGTGGTGGTTCCTGATATTAATTTTCTTAAAAAACTCAGAGAATTAACCGAGGAACTCAATATAGTGCTCATCTTCGACGAGGTGATCACCGGCTTTCGTTTAAGTTTCGGAGGCGCTCAAAGCAGATTCGGAATCAGTCCGGACCTTACATGTCTTGGCAAAATAATCGGTGGAGGCCTCCCTGTCGGGGCTTATGGCGGCAAAAAGGCGATCATGGATATGATTGCCCCGGACGGCCCGGTCTACCAGGCCGGAACGTTATCCGGCAATCCCCTGGCAATGGCTGCCGGCATTACGACATTAAAGCTGCTGAAGGAACCTGGTTTCTATGACGATCTTGAAAAAAAGGCCGACTCATTCGCCGCTGAACTGGAAGGACTGGCAAAAAAACTCTCCTTGAATACGACAATGAACAGGATCGGTTCAATGATGACTACCTTTTTCACCGGTGAAAAAGTAACTGATTTCACATCAGCCATGAACGCGGATACGAAAAAATATAGTCTTTATTACAGAGAAATGCTGGCTCAAGGCGTATACCTGGCCCCCTCACAATTTGAGGCGACATTTATCTCTGCGGCGCATACTGCTGAGGATCTTGAAAAGACACTGGAAAGCGCTGAAAAGGCTCTCGGAAAAGTGGCATTAAGTTAAAAAAATATTGACTTTAAAACGCGGTCATGATATCAAGCTCTCGGTTGAATTTTCAGGGCGGATTGTTTTTTGTTAAGATAAAAGCAGAAAGTCCGGAGGGAATAAATGGCCAATATCCACGGTGAACTGATGCGGGCAATGGCTGATGCCAGCACGATCGGCATAGCAATGGCCGCCTGTATATTCATCGGTGTCGGTGCAGGTTATTATCTGGACAACAAGGTGTTTCACGGAAGCACATTTCCGTGGTTCTTGATTATAGGCACCGCATACGGAATTATTGCAGCTTTTGTCAGTCTATTCAGACTGGCCAAGCAAAAGGAGAAACAGAATCAAGCCCCAAAAGACGACTGAGATCTCTGCAAGGAAAATCCAGAAACTCAGTTGGATAATATTATTGATCTTGACGGTGGCGGGTTGGGTGGCATTTTCTCCTCTGATCGGTAAATCAATCTTCGTAGGCGGCCTGATTTCCAATTTCTGTTTCAAATGGCTTGAAAAGGATCTGACAGGACTTTTTAATGGTTCGGCAAAACCCGCAAAGATCAAGTTCATTTTCAGATATTATTTACGTTTTGCAATAGTAGTAGCTGTTCTCTACTACCTTATTAAGTTACAATTGGTTCACACGGTCGGACTTGTGCTCGGTTTGTCCACCGTGATAATAGGCATTAGTATCACCGCTATCGCAGCGGCAAAAAAAACCGGGCTAACGATAACGTGAAGGAGGCCACTAGCAACCCATGGAACATCCAATACTATTCCTCTCGGTAATTTTGGAACAACTCGGGTGGATCAGTCATTCAATGGACGGCATTGGTAAAGCTGCTCTTATGAGACTGTCGCAACCCCACATCACTTATGCATGGTTTATAATGGCATTCCTCATTCTGGTGCCTAAACTGACCATGGGGAAAAATATAGAGATGATCCCCGGCAAAGGGCAGAATTTCTGGGAAATCTTAATTGGCGGCATGGAAGGGTTTATGGCCGATACCATGGGTAAGGAAGGCGCAAAAATGATGTTTCCCATGCTCGCGACATTCGGACTGTTCATCATTGTCAGCAATCTGGTCGGCCTCATGCCCCTTTTTATGTCTCCGACCGCCAACCTTAACGTTACACTCGCCTGCACGATAATCGTTGTGACCACAACACATATCCTCGGGGTCAAGTTTCACGGGGCTGCTTACATCAAACATTTTATGGGGCCTATTCCATGGCTCATACCATTGATGCTCCCCATTGAAATTATCAGCCATGGCGCCAGGCTTCTTTCGCTTTCCTTGCGTCTTTTTGGTAATATCATGGCAAAAGAGGTCCTTTTAGGCATTCTCTTCCTGCTTGCCGGCGCCTACTTTGCACCCCTGCCGATTCTGTGCCTCGGCATCCTGGTATCAGTTGTTCAGGCCCTGGTTTTTGTGCTGCTTTCCATGCTTTATTTTTCAGGCGCAATGGAACATGCACATTAAAACAGTAAGCTGCATTGATTAAAAAAAAGAAACAGGGATGAAATTTTGTTCAATTTATTTATGACCTGTTTCTAAAATAGTTAAACCATAAGGGAGTTGGTTTTAATTTCGGCCATCTTAGGATATGAGGTATGAGTGTTGAGTATTGAGAATAAAGATACGATCTGGTTTTCCTCAATACTCAATACGCAACTCTAAGTGGCCGAAGATAAAAACAACCCATTATAAATTATTAATTAAGAAGAAGGCCATACATAAAACCTTAGAAAGGAGGAAAACTCATGAAGAAACTGACCGTAAGATCAATTTTATCAGTGCTGATGGTAATGGGCCTTGCAACACTGGCATGCGCGGCTGAAGGCGCAGGCGTTAGTGTAAAAGACCAGGCGCTCTACTTTATTGCAGCTGCTCTGGCAGTTGGTATCCCCGGCGCCGGTTGCGGCATCGGTATGGGTACTGCAATCAACGCTGCATGCTCCGGCATTGCCCGTAATCCTGAGGCAGGTGGTAAAATTCAGGTCAACATGATCATCGGTCTGGCTCTGATCGAGTCACTGACAATTTATGGCTTGGTTATCGCCCTGATCCTGCTGTTCATGTAAGATTTACAAGATTACGATCCAGCAGCAAGATCACCAAGTGATGTTAAAGAGGCCGCAGAAATTCTGCGGCCTCTTTTTTTTTGTTGGGTTCAAGGGTTCAGGTATCGGAAAAACAAAGTAGGGGCGAATCTTGTATTCGCCCTAATCAGGGCGATCACAAGGATCGCCCCTACGAAAAAACAATATAATTACAGCCTAAAAGTCCGCCCGTAGGGCGCTATGTTCTAACTGATTTCAGAAAAATTTCTATACTATCAAGTTTGGATGATGTAAGTAAAGAGGTAAAATGATGAAGGAATCAAGTCATGACATATCCGGCCTGCTCAGGCCCTGCATTGCAAG
>JAIWHJ010000239.1:0-4118 GCA_048629695.1 Promethearchaeota archaeon | reverse complement strand
CCGGGTCAATTCCAAACGGGCCACTCAATTTCGACAGTGGGCGACCTGGGTGCTGAGAGAATTTGCGGTTAAGGGCTATGTGCTTGACCGGAAACGCATGGAAAACGGTTCTTTTCTTGGGGAAGACTATTTTGAACGGTTGTTGGAAGAAATCCGTGAGATCAGACTCAGCGAACGCCGATTTTACCAGAAGATCACCGACATTTACGCAACAAGTTTGGATTACAACAAAGACGCTCCGACAACCCGAATATTTTTTGCTAAGGTCCAAAACAAACTGCACTTTGCCATCCATGGGCATACGGCTGCCGAACTGATCAGCCAACGAGCGGATAGCAACAAAGACAATATGGGGCTGACTTCATGGGAAAATTGTCCTGCCGGCAAAATTTTGAAAATCGATGTGTCTATTGCAAAAAACTATCTGGCAAAAGAGGAACTCGAATCCCTTGGCCGGATAGTCAACGCCTATCTGGATCTTGCCGAGGAACGTGCCCGCAGGAAAATCCCTATGACCATGGAAGATTGGTCAAAACGCCTTGATCTGTTCCTGGAGTTTGATGATCGCGGAATTTTGCAGGATAGCGGTAGGGTAACTGCAAAAATCGCCAAAGAGTATGCTGAAAGTGAATTTGAAAAATACAGAATTGTTCAGGATCAATTATTTGAAAGCGATTTTGATAAAGAAATAAAACGGATTGCCGGGAAAAAGATGGAATAAGGGCTCGGCAAAAAATAAAGGCTCTCTGGTATTTCCCGGGGGTCGATTTTTATTAAAGGAATCAACCCGTTATCCGTATTTTTGAGTCGCCTGAATTTAAAAAATTTACACTGTAAATCCCATTAGTTAAGGCAAATATTGAGCTTTTCAGTACAATACAGCCCCATATAGCCCATATGCCCTTATAATAGCGTTAAAAACACGTTCAACAACAAATGCAGAAAACACGATAACTTCTTGAAATTAAAACGGAAAACTAGCCCCGGGAAATACCAGAGAGCCCAATTTATTTTTTGCCGAGCCCTAAGTACCTTCATGAAAATATTTTCTAAGGTATTAAATAATGGCACGGGCTTTGCAAAATCTGTAGGATGTGAAAAACCATTGTAAAAATCTTTGAACCGGCTGGGAAAGGGCAATGGGCTCTGTGCCGGACGAAACATGGACAGATTGAAAAAATATGAAACAAGGAGAATTAAATGAAGAAAACATTTGCTGCATTGGCTGGATGTGCCGTAGGAATAGCGCTTTTTTCGGGCACAGCTTTTTCAGGAGAAATTTGCATCGGCTGCCACAAGGGAAAGACACCCGGCTTGGTAAAGGACTGGCAGGAGAGTAAACACAGTAAGAATGATGTGACCTGCTCGACATGTCATGGAGACAAGCATAAAAAGGCTTCAACTTCTGATCAGGCCATGATGCCGGATGAACACGTCTGTGCAGAGTGTCATGAGGAAAAATTCACTCAGTTTACAAAAGGGAAACATAACATGGGCTGGACATCCTTGAATGCAATGCCCATTACGCATCTGGAACCTGACGAACTTATGGAGGGCGCAGGCGGTTGCGGGGGCTGCCACAACATGGGGATAAAAACGGCTGAACAGAAGCAGGCCCTGCTTGACAAGGGGTACAGGTATCAGAATAACTCGTGCGACGAATGCCATACCAGGCACACTTTTTCAAAAAAAGAGGCGTTAAATCCCAAGGCATGTCAAATATGCCATATGGGTTATGATCATCCTCAGTGGGAGATGTGGAGCAGCTCTAAACATGGCGCCAGGTACCTGATCAGGGAAGCGGGCGGACTTCCGGAAAACGCCCCTGCCCCGACTTGTCAGGAGTGCCATATGGCTGACGGTAATCATGAAAACAGAACTGCCTGGGGGTTTCTCGGCGTAAGGCTGCCTCTGCCTGAAGATCCGGAATGGAAGGCTGACAGAATCACGATTCTCAAGGCTTTGGGCGTGCTTGATCCGGGTACGGGTGAACCCACTGCCAGACTTGATGTGGTAAAGGCGGCGGACCTTGTCCGACTTACGGAAGAGGCGTGGAGTAGTGAGCGTGAAAAGATGATAAAAACATGCTCCAAATGCCATTCAAGTAATTATGCCCGAAAACGGCTTGAACAGGGTGATTCAATGATGCAGAAGGCGGATCGTATGTTGGCCGAAGCCATTGAAGTCGTGGCCGGACTTTACAAGGACTCCATCCTTGAAAAACCGGCTGATTATGCCTTTGCCTATCCGGATTTTCTTTTTTTCATGCAGACCGGCGGCCATGAAGGAGCAAAAAATGGTGACGCGTCATACATAGAGCAGGTATTGTTTGAAATGTACATGAAGCATCGTATGCGGACCTATCAAGCCTTTTTCCATATCAACCCTGATTATGCCTATTGGTATGGCTGGGCAATGATGACAAAGGACCTTGGGGAAATCAAGGATTTGGCCAAAACCATGCGGGCGACTCATAAAAAATAGGTTTGCCTGGCCCTGGCAGGCTGTTAGAGTTAAATAAAAAACAGCCGACAGCAGATTGTGATAATTTTTCCGACCACAGGATGGACTATTTTTTCCGGTTTTAATCCTGTGGTCGGTTTTTTTTCGGCGTTTTGGCGCGATATCGGTTTAAATGGAGGAAATCATGCAATGCCCCGGACAGGACAGCCGCTACTGGTCGGCTGACGCGATTTTTGAAGCCAGGTGCCCGAAATGCGGTCATGAAGTGGAGTTTTTCAAGGATGAGGGCAGCCGGAAGTGCCGGAAGTGCGGTAACAGGGTGCTGAATCCCAAAATTGATCTCGGCTGCGCGTCATATTGCCCGTATGCAGAGCAGTGTCTTGGTTCGTTTCCGCCGGAACTGAAAGAAAGCAGGCAGGAGCAGCTTAGAGACCGGGTGGCTGTTGAGATGAAGCGCTATTTTGCGCCGGATTTTAAGAGAATAGGCCACGCCTGCCGCGTCGTCCGCCATGCTGAAGAGATTTTAAAGGGGGAACAGGGCAACCCCGGTGTAATCGTTATAGCCGGATATCTTCACGATATCGGCATCAAGGAGGCCGAGAGGAAACATGGCAGCGCCGAGCCTGAATATCAGCACAGGGAAGGACCGTCTGCAGCTCGTGAGATCCTCCTGAAACTGGATGCTGAAAAAGGGCTTATCAAAGAGGTCTGTGACATCATCGGCCACCATCATGATCCGGGTACTGACGAGACCGTCAATTTCAAGGTCATATACGATGCAGACCTGGTTGCAAATCTGGAGGAAAAGTATACCAGACAGAAACCAACTAAAGAGGAGATTACAGAAATTATTAAAAATAAATTCCTGACCGAGAGCGGCAGGACTCTGGCTGAAAAAATTCTGATTGACAAATCAGAATAAAAAATATTCTTTGCAAAGAAACAATAAATACTAAGGAGGGAATTATATGAGCGAACTTAAAGGAAGCCAAACTGAAAAAAATATTCTAACAGCTTTTGCAGGGGAAAGTCAGGCAAGAAACCGTTATACTTACTTTGCCTCAAAGGCGAAAAAGGAAGGTTATGTGCAAATTGCAGCCATTTTCGAGGAAACCGCAAACCAGGAGAAAGAGCATGCCAAACGGTTGTTCAAATTTCTGGAAGGCGGAGAAATTGAGATTACAGCCGGTTTTCCGGCAGGTGTAATAGGGTCTACTCTCGACAATTTAAAGGCTTCGGCTGCGGGAGAGAACTATGAGCACACTTCCATGTATCCTGGTTTTGCAAAAACCGCCATGGACGAAGGGTTTGACAACCTGGCTGATGTCTTTTCAGCCATTGCCGAGGCTGAAAAACAGCATGAAAAGAGGTACAACGCACTCGCACAAAATATTGAAGCGGGCCGCGTGTTCAAGCGGGATGACAAGGTTTCGTGGCAATGCCGCAACTGCGGTTATATCCACGAGGGCTCTGAAGCCCCGCAAAAATGTCCCGCCTGTGATCATGACCAGGCACATTTTGAATTACTTACGGAAAACTGGTAGTAGTCGATTACATAGGTTCCGGGTTTATTTAAGATGATGAAGTAAATATTCGGCTTGATGCCGGAAAATAGCTAGAACCACCAAATTGTAAATGTTTGGCAGCGCACCCCA
>JAIWHJ010000238.1:0-4169 GCA_048629695.1 Promethearchaeota archaeon | reverse complement strand
TCACCTCTATTTACCGTCTGCTCAAATTTGCGGATGCCAAACGCGTCCTGTTTCTGGTCGATACGAAAAACCTGGGGAAGCTAGTTAGTGCCTGAACGAAAAGGCCGTTCAGACACAATTTTGAATTCTAAATTCTAAATTTTGAATTAAAAAAGGAAATAACTTTAATATGTTAATTGTCCCTGACCTAAATTGAGAAAACAAAATTTGGAGTTTCCGTTCAGGCACTAGTTAAATAAAATATGTTGACGTTGATGAGCGAAAAGCTAATGATGACTCTTCCAACGTACACATATATGTCAGAGTAAAAAACGTGTAACAAACGCGTCAATTAGGGCGCCCGCAAGCTCGCGCCTATTACGCAGCGATTATGCGGTAGATGAATCTTATAATACCTTAATGGGGAAATATGAAAAAAATATTTGATGGTAAAAAGACAGTGAAATTGGGCACTGAAAAGAATCCCGCTGTTGTAAATGTACAAACAGAAGAAAGAGTGAAAGAATTAGAATCAGTATTTGAAAAAAACGGTTGGAAATATACAATTGAATTGGAACCAGATAAACCTGAGGATATTACAAACTTAGAAATATTGTTGAATCCACTAAAAACAAAGACTGCCGAAAAGAAAGTGGGACGCAATGAACCCTGCCCATGTGGGAGCGGTAAAAAGTATAAAAAATGCTGTGGCAAATAAGGCTTTTTTACATTCTAAAAAATTAACCTGCGCATAACCACTTTCTTCACCCAAACCAACTTATTGATATTTCTTTCAATATATGGATATTGTCCTATTTTTTATGCAACATTGGAGTTCACTCTGGCGGCTGGAAGCCGGGCACTACAGAGGGGGCAGGTCTCAACTGTTAACAAAAGATATGTGAGAGACAGAATGCTCTGATTTATAAGGCTACGGTTGTTAAATGTTGAGACCTGGCCTTTTTTTGATTTGCCCATGCTGTAAACCGTTAAGGGGCGGGCTAACAACCATTAGATTTGTGAAAATACCAATTGGACACGGTATGGGTGTCGATGATGCATTGGTGATAAAAAGAGTATCCGGCTTTTACAATGCGTCTCTGTAACGTGTGTGCTAATAGCAGTTGAGCATCGCCACTGTAAGTTGGTATATGGAAGCCTATTTTACTTCAAAGCCGTTTAGGAGGATTCCGTCTTCTCCGCCAGGATTTGTCACGGTAACATTACGCGATCCAATAGCTGCTTTTCGGGAAATGCGGATCCTGCAAGTAATCTCATCAGAAGTAGTATTTACAGTAGTAGTTTGAACTGCAATGCCGGAGCCAAAACTGACAGTCGCTCCTGCTTGGAAATTGTTGCCGGAGATTTCAACTGAGAGTTTTGCTCCCGGATTGCCTGTATCAGGCTCGCATGCAGTTACCTCAGGCGCTGAAGGCGACTCGGTTATAGTGATTGATAAAGATTTGGCGTTTGTATTCGTCGGGTCGCCTGAATCGACAACTTTTACTGTAAAGGTCGATGTCCCCTCAGTTTCAGGTGCTCCGGATATCACGCCATCCGCTGAATTCAGGTTCAGTCCATCGGGAAGCGATCCAACAGAAATGCTCCAGGTGTAGGACGGGGTTCCGCCCTCTGCGGTTAATGCTGCGCTGTAAGATTCACCTATGATGCCATCAGGCAATAATGTTTCCGTAGTGATCGTAAGCGGTGCTGGCTGAATCGCTAAAAGAGAATTGCTGACGTCGATTTTCCCATGTCCCCAATCATTGTTTGGCGATGTCCCTGTGAATTCATCAAGTCGGCTTCCCTGCTCCAGATATCCTTTTATCTCGGCCGGGCCGGGGTAGATGCCTTGGTTATTAGCCTCTTCCAGCAGCAGCGCCACAGATCCGGTTGCGTGAGGACATGACATGCTGGTTCCCTGGAGGGTGGCATAATACCCGCCATATTCAACCCGATTCAATCTGCGATAATAACCCTCATCAGGATCATTTAGAGTCGTCTGTGATAAGGATGCTACAATCCCCACGCCGGGCGCTGAAATAAAGGGCTGTGTACGGCCATCACGGCTTGGTCCCCGGCTTGAAAAAAAGGCAAGATCGTGCATAAAAAATGGATCATAGTAATCAATAGGAGCATATCCATATGCCTGCCAAATCAGGTCGTATGTTGAATTCTGATTTGTCCAATTATTATACTCACGGGCCGGCCATTCATTTTTTGTCTGATATGCGCCCACTGATATTACATTAAAGGAGGTGGCAGGTTTTCCGATGGTCATTATGCTGTCTGAAAGGCAGCCATTTGATAACATTCCCCCGCTGTCATACCAGAAAAAGGTCTTGCGCAGGCTGCTGCTGAAGCCGTGCCACGCGTTATATTCACCGCTTCCGCTCAAGGGTATGATCTCTATTTTCCATTGCCCGGAGGCAGGGTTGACATTGTCGTAGTCGGATATCTCAATATATATGTTATTATCGCCGTTATCTGTTTCCCAGAACGATGATGCGCCCGAGGTGTTTGCAACATAAATGAATCCTTCGGACGTGCTGAATCCTCCTGAAATTCCATCGGTCTTCCAGAGGTTGCGATATAACCTGTTGAAGTTCGGCGGATATTTTTTGCCGGCTGGCGTTGTAATCTGCACACGGCAGGTATCGGATCCAGGATACCAGGCATCAAAGAAGATATAATCATCCGCATTGCTGGGAGCGTAATCCATGTCCGTTTCCAGAACAATATCTTGAGCAGTATCAAAATTTCCCGATCCGTGAATCGGCGCGCCCCAGCTTTCAAATGCAGTGCCGTTGTATGTTACCGCCGCGTTTCCTGCAGACACGCATACTATCTTGTTTGCGCCGACAAGATCATCTATTCCGCGTTCTTCTATAGTAGAACCATCATGCGGGCCATAATCAGACCCCAGGCTCATGTTGATGACACACGGCTTTCCTTCTGCCTCTGCCTTCTGAAAAATCCAGTTGATCCCGTCAAGGATGGCTGTAGAGGTGTTGCGATTCTTTTCATTGTCAAAATCAAACTTTACAATAAGAAGCTCCGCCTCCGGGGCGAGTCCTGTATAAGGGCCTGCTTCACTATTTGCGCTTCCATTCCCCGCGGCTGTTCCTGCCACATGGGTGCCGTGTCCGTGATTATCACGATGCAGACACGCTGAATAGCCGCCCTGGATAAGATTGCGGGACCATTCCGTTCCATAAGTAAAGCCGGTTGGAGCATCAGCGGCTCCATCTACATCATAAGTATCCAATGTATGATCCCATACCGCAAGAATCCGCGTATCGCCCTCGCTGTCAATAAAATCGGGATGCTCAATATCGATTCCTGTGTCGATGACTCCCACGATCACACCCGCTCCTGTATTGGCACCACGAGGAAAATCAGTATCGGGAAGGTTGACGCCATCTGGCCCTGCCCCCATGTCCATAAGCATCTTCACCGAATGGCTGGCTTCGATTTTACGCACTCCGGCAACCGCGGCAATAGCTTTGAGTTTGGCGACAGGCGCTATTGCCGTCATGATTCCGTTCGGGGTTATTGTATTGATCTCCACACCAAGCGCCCGAAGCGCAGTGATAGAATTCCGATCCGCATCAATGAAGATATGGGCAAAGGTTTTAACCTGGCCATCCACCACCCGCTCAAAGGTTCTTGCGAATCGGCCTCCGGCAAAGTTTCCTTTCCCTGTGTTTGCGATTCGTTCTGCATGGGGTCCTATCGGATCTGCCCAAACCGGAAAAGAGATGGCGATTCCGGCCAACAAAATTACAAAAATGTGCGCGAATTCTTTTATGAACCGCATGCCGTAGGAGTAACTAACAGAAATCATGGTATTTATCCTATTGTTCTTTCTTTTCTCCATGGTAAACCTCCTTATTATTGGCTGATAAAAAAACTGCTTTAGTTTTCGAATTTTAATTATTGACAAAACTAAGCTTCCCCACCAATGTCAAGACAAAAAATCGACAAAGTTAAGCTTTTCTTCACATCCTTTCGTGAAGTACAAAATAAGACATTGGGAATGCGGAATGCGGGACGTCCATAAATAAGTAAATAACTTGACATTAAGCTATATTATTCTAATTTGACACCAAGTTTTCTCACGTCGAGCAGGCCGCCCTTCCGGTAAAGAAAAAATGGAAAAAAAGGGAAAAAAGGGTACTATTGGAAAA
>JAIWHJ010000237.1:0-4179 GCA_048629695.1 Promethearchaeota archaeon | reverse complement strand
ATTATCAGTTAGTTATTCACAATTGATTATTGACAATTTGTTTTGATTTTTGATGTATATGTGCTCTATCTGCCTGAAATAATAATCAATAATCAATTGCTGATTTTCAATTATTAATGGGGCATGAGACTTATGGGTAAAGGGCAGGGTTAGCCCGGCAGGGTGCATTCCATGCACCATAAATCAGGGCAATTTGACTTCCTCGTTTGGATCGATCCTGTTCATAAGAAGGCCTGTAAGAATTTTCGGATAAAAATAAGTAGACTTGTGAGGCATAATCAATCCTTTATCCGCAACCTTTTTTACCTGAGAAACAGGCGTGTGATTCATCAGAAAAAGAAGATGCGGCGCCTTTCCATTGCCGAAGGATTCATCCTGTGACGCATTAAGAGCGTCTGCCTGGTCTGCAAAATACCTTATAAGATTTTCCTTTTCACAAAAATCGTGATCCAGTCCCAAGATGCGCTCAAAAATCAGATCAGACAACACAACCACATCAAGCTCCTGAAGGGCCTCCGGCATGCTGTCCCCAAAAGTCTTCCGCATAATTCCATTCTTTAAGGTCAAGAGCATACAGCGATCCTCCACAGTGTGGTAAAGACCGAACATTGCCGGCCCCGCAGGACCGAATTCCGCATCACCACGTTCCTTGTCCATTCTAGCCAAAGTCGCAGTCAGCAGATCCGGCCCTGAACCACCCTTGATCTCTTCGACCTGAAATGCGGGGTCAAGGTCCCTGGCCAGTTTATCCATTTCCGGCTCTACGGACGAACCTTTGGACTTTGTCCCGGAAATGAGCCGCACCAGTCGATGTGTGGGCAGAACGGAAAGACCCGGATCTTCCATAGGGCACAGGTACATCACGGTAAAATTAAACGGACTTTCTTTTGAAAGCTCTCCAAGCCTGTCTCTCATTCGATTTTGCATCTGAAGAGCCGTTGTATAACGGTGATGCCCGTCTGCTATATATAGAGATCTGTCTTGAAAAAGGGACTGAACCCTGTCAATCATTTCCGAGTCTGAGACCGGCCATATCCGGTGTCTGCTTCCGTATTGGTCTGTGACGGAAAGAATCGGTTCGTCGGGACATGCCCTTTCAAGACACTCCATGATCTCGCCTTTCCTGTCAGAAAATAATGAAAATACCTGGCTGAAATGGGCCCGGCACGTATCCATCAATTGCAACCTGTCACTGATTACATCCATGAATATTTTTTCATGGGGTTTTACAATACCTTCTGAAAAGTCGGCCAGGCCGACCAGGGCGACAAGTCCTTTCCGGGTGAGACGTTTGCCGGAGGGATGATCGTAATCAATGTGATAAAGATAAATTGAAGGGGCATTATCCCGAATCAGAACACCGTCATCCAGCCACCCGTGAAACAGGTCTTTAGCCTTCTCGTAACGGTCGCTGTTTCCTGACTCTTTATGCTTGCAGATATCAAGCCTGATCACATTATAAGAATTTTTGGCTATGAATGCGGCCTGCGCCTTTTCATCAATTACATCATATGGCGGAGTGACAACATCCTCCAGCCGGCCGATCTTTCCCTGGTTATACCTGATGCCGCGAAACGGCGCTATTAAAGCCATACTTCCATATCTCCGCATATACGAATGATGAATTATGAATGATGAATAGTTTCGAATTATGCCACATTAGTTCACATAGAAGCTCTTTGTTTTTTTTAAAACCGGGATTGCAAAAAAGGATGGGCGGTTTTATCATTTCAAAAAATAAGGGTTTGCTCAAAAATAGTTGTTTTTAAGAGACCCATGACTATAACCAATTTCGTAAAAAAAACCAATTTCGTAAAAAAGGAGTTAAATCATGTTTCATATATTTGTTGAAACCCATTTCTCGGCAGGTCATCACCTTCGAAATTACCCTGGAAACTGCGAAAGGCCGCATGGACATAATTGGAAAGTAGAAATTACCGTAAAGGCATCAAAGCTGGATGAACTTGGGATGGGTGTTGATTTTCGAACCTTAAAAAATTCGCTTGGGCGGGTTATGGATGAGCTTGACCACAGAAATCTCAATGAACATCCGGATTTTTTAGATAAAAATCCATCTTCGGAAAATATTGCGGTCCTTATTTTCAACAGGCTTAAAAACGACATCAAGTCAGACCGCTATCATCTATACAGCGTAACTGTCCGTGAGACTGAAAACACTGGAGTGACCTATTTTGGAGAATGATCCCTGCCTTGACATTTCAGAAAAATTTTTCAGCATTCAGGGGGAGTCTACCTATGCAGGCAGACCTTGTGTCTTTATCAGGCTTACCGGATGCAACCTGCGGTGCAGTTACTGTGATGCGCGCTACACGTACGAAGAAACAGGCAAAAAAATCGCTGTTTCCAGACTCGTTGACTATGTGTCCAGATATCCAGGCGCCATTGTTGAAATCACGGGTGGAGAACCCCTGCTCCAGGAAAATGTTTATCTTTTTATGGACCGGTTACTCGCAACAGACAGGACGGTTCTTCTGGAAACAAACGGCAGTATGAATCTTGAAAAAGTCCCTGGTGATGTAATCAAGATTGTTGATATGAAATGCCCGGACAGCGGCATGCACGAGAAAATGCATCCAGCCAATCCGGACCACATATCCGAAAAAGACGAAATCAAATTTGTGATCAGCTCCAGGCCGGATTATGAGTGGGCGGTCAATTTTATCAAGACCAGCCTTTCGGCCGATCCGGGAAGATATGAAAAATGGACTGAAAACGGAAGGATTCTCTTGTCCCCGGCAGCAGGCAGACTTGAGCCGGACCGGCTGGCGGAATGGATCCTTGTTGACAACCTTAAGGTGAGACTTCAGATTCAGCTTCACAAAATGTTGTGGCCGGAAGAAACGCGGGGCGTGTAGGTTATCTTAGTGCCTGAACGAAAACCTCATGAATTACATTTTTTCTGATTATAACGGATTTAGGGGAGGCGATGGGTGATGGGTGGCATGGACAAACTTGTTTGTCCATGCCACCCATCAAGCACTTACAAAACAAAAAAGACTTTCCTCCCCCAAATCCGTTATAATCAATAGAAATCTAAATATTTGTGGAAAATTTGTGACAAAAATAAATAAAAAAGGAGAAAAAAATGACCATGAAAACGAGTTCTATCTTCAAGATTTTGCTGGTAATATCTGTGTTTTTGCCCCCGTTTGTATTGTTTCATTCAGCATCTTATGCAGCGAGAACAGAACCGCTCATTGTTGACCACATGTGTACTGATATTAGCCAAATACCGGAATCGGCAATAAATCAAGCCAAAGCCAGTCTTCACATTGCTTATGGCCACACTTCCCATGGGAGTCAATTGACTACCGGCATGTCGGGCCTGGTTGGCTTTGCCAATGGTGGCGGGTTGGGCCTTTCGCTTCCTGACAATATCTTTGCATGGAATAACGGTGGAACAGGCGGGGCCTTGGACCTTCATGATTACGCGATGGGAGGAGATTGTGGCTATTATCCTCAGTGGGTGAATAACACTCGGAATTATCTGGGAGTTCCTGATCCTGAAACCGGACGCGGTACCAATCATTCAGATGTAAATGTTATCATCTGGTCCTGGTGTGGACAGGCCTCGGGGCGCACTGAACAGTCAATGATAGACACCTATCTTGCTCCCATGACGCAACTGGAGCAGGATTACCCAAACGTCACATTTGTTTACATGACAGGCCACGCAGATGGATCAGGGTTGGAAGGAAATCTCCATCTGAGAAATCAGCAGATAAGAGACTATTGTGAAGCGAACAATAAGGTTCTCTACGACTATTATGATATTGAATGTTATGACCCTGACAGGAATTACTTCGGAAACAAACTCGTCAATGACGGCTGCTATTATGATACGGATGGTAATGGCTCAAGAGATGGCAACTGGGCGACGGAATGGCAAAACTCTCATTCCGAGGGTGATGACTGGTATAACTGCAGCTCTGCTCACAGCCAACCATTAAACGCCAATCGCAAGGCATATGCCGCATGGTGGCTATGGGCCAAGCTGGCTGGATGGGGGAACGCCTGCACAACAGACTTTGACGACGACAGCAATGTGGATGGTTCAGATTTAGCCTTCTTTGCGGATGCTTTTGATGAAGATTGCCTGCAAGCCTTTGCCGCGGCCTTTGGCAGTTGAAGGCTAAGTTGGAGAAGACCCGCATGAGA
>JAIWHJ010000236.1:0-4181 GCA_048629695.1 Promethearchaeota archaeon | reverse complement strand
CACAGCCACTGCATCCCTCAAAAGGCGGGACTAACCCAGATAAACTGGAATTTTTTAAAGGTCCTGGATAAGTACCTTCACGAAAATATTTTCTGCCAGAAACGCGCAGAAAATATTTTCTAAGGTACTAAAGTCCCACTTCCGTTTCACATAATGAAGATGCCAAGAAGTACAATTTATTTTTTGCCGAGCGCATAACCAATTACAATGGTACAGGAAATCTCATGCCCGGTCTGCGGGTTTGATCATATTCAGCAGGACAAAAAACAATGCCCGCAGTGTGATGCGGACCTGACCTGTTTTAAGGTTCTGGATTCTCTTCCGAATTCATATCCGGCTGCGTCCCGCAAGATCCAGGAACCACGTAAGATTTTATTTTTCATTACCTGGATACTGGTTGGTCTGGTCGGTGTATTCTCTGTTCTGCACCTGTTCGGTCTGCGGCATGTTGTATCCGGTATAAAGCAGGTAGAGACATGGTTTGAGAAACAAGAAAACCATGCTCCGGATCCTGCGATAAAACTTCATGAACATTTGGTGGACCTGCACAAACGGCTTCTCGATCAACTCCCAACCCGGCAAAATGAGGTTGCAGTCGTTTCAGACCACGCTGAAACCGCGGCTGCATCAAAGCCGGACATTCACCTTTTGAAAATCCCTGCTGAACATCATGCCTCAGTCGAGATAAAGGACATCGAGCCTATCGAGCCTGCGGAATCAGAGGAAAATCCGCACAATGAAAAGGGCGATGACATTGCGGAATTTTTTATTTATCATGCCAACGCAAAGGACACTTTGTGGACTATTGCTGAAAAACAGTATGGTTCAGGGGAATATTATCCGGTTCTGTTGGAACATAATCCCCATATATCCATTTACGGTGTTGGGGACGGGGTCAGGATCAAGGTGCTAAGGGATGCGAAAATCGCAGGAAAGACCTTTACCAGGATCATTCAAAAAAAAGGTAATAAAATCTATTGGGATTACATGGTTCGTGATGGTGACACCTTAAAGTCAGTGGCTGGAAAATTTTCCAGATCCAAATCATTTACAAACCAGATCATTGACCTTAATCCTGATATAAAGTTGCAGCCCGGCAATAAGATTACGATTGTACTGGAGTGAATTAAAGATCATGAAAAAAAAGGCGCAATCCCCGAAAGCTATTCTGGCGCGGGCTGAAAAAATGTTTGCAAAGGAAAATTTTCAGGCGGCCAAAAAGGAGTATGAAAAGGCGAATCAGGATCTTCAGCAGGATAAGATCATTGCAAAAATTCAGATCTGTAAAAAGGAGATCGCCGAACGTAATGCAAAGGAACTGATCAAGAAGGCGAGAAAACACCTTAAAAAGAACAAAAAGGCAGAGGCGGTAACGTGTTTTGAGAAAGCCTATCAAATTACCGGCCAAAAATGGCTCCAGGAAAAAATAATAGAACTGCGCGAAGAGTTACAGGGCCGGGATTCCGTCAAGGAGGCAATAATTGCGGAAACCAAAGGTGATTATCCGACTGCGGCCAAACTCTACGGGCAGCTTGAGGCTTCTGAAAAAAGTCAGGAAATGCGGTGCAAAAAGGCCCATTGCCTGGTTATGGCTGAAAAATGGGAGGAGGCGGTCTCTTCCTATGAAGGCCTTACGCTTTCCGTGCCCCGGGATATTTATGATTTTGGACTGGCTCTAGCCAAGCAGGGCCGCTATCATGATTGTTTGCAGACATGGGAGGGCCTTGATTCCGGACACCCTGATTTTAGCGCACAAAAAAAACTTGTCATATCTTTATGGATCAAAAATCTCCACGACCGGTTGCAAAATGATAACGATCCCGCCATGCTGTATGAAGAGGCAAGGCTGGTTTTGCATTTTACGGATCACCCGGATCTTAAAAGATTGATGGAATATTGCAGGGCTGGATTTATAGAGCGTCTCTGGCTGGAAGAACGTTATGAAACCATTATTGAATTATTCCACAATATCACGGAAACAGATGTCGACCTGCTTGAACTCCGCGCCAAGGCCGGCTTTCGGCTTATGGAGAAATCGGAAAATAATCCATCGCGGCGCATGGTTGACGATTTTACAATGTATTGGCTGACAGCCTTGCACCATCCCGGGATTCTGGAAAAATATCCGGTAGTCCCGGAAGAGAGGGACGCCCTGCGGCAAAAACTAATCAAACGTGCCGAAAAGCTGGTAAAAAAATATGCCGACTCCGGCGGCGCTGAAGCGAAAAATGCTCTGAACCTGTGGCGGACCGAGAGGAGGGTAATAGAAGACCTTTATGAATTGTCAGCAGATCAACGAGATGAACCTCCGGTGTGCACACCGCGGTTTGCCGTCTATTTCGACCAGTCCGCCCAAATGGCGGAATTGATCCGGGCGAACCGGGACTTTTTCCGTGATACGGAACATCACATTACAACCGGGTCCTATTTTTCATCTGCCGCAAAGGGTCTCTTAAATGTTGAAAATGAAAAATACGAGCAGGCACTTAATGAACTTAATGGAATTACGAGCCGGGATGAATTCACCGAGTTTGCCGTACTACGAATCCAGTTTGAATATGGACTCCATTGTCTGCATTCCGGCAATGTGAAAAATGCTGTAAAATACCTCACTCTGGCAACTCCGCTTTTTGACAAGGCGTCCGGTCAGGAAAAAAAACTTACCGGGAATGCGTTTGATATCTATGAAGCACCCGCCCTGCAACATTATGAAGAAGTTCTAAAGGCTGTACGGAAAAAACGGCAGTCAACCGAAATAAACAAGGCCCTGTCCGCGATCATGGCCCACAGCGGTATTTATTTGCATAACAAAAATAGTATAAATATCAAGACGCTCAATACCACATTAAAAAAGGCCCTGGCACTGGATCCGGAGAATGAGGCGGCCCGAATCACTCTGCGTGATGTGGACCGAAATCTGGAACTCATCAAACTCCATCAGGCGATTGATAAGCTAAAGATGAACAAGGCCTGCAGGATAGTATTGGACTCTGAATATGAGGAAACATATAATACGTTTTTTGATTTTATAAAGCACAACATCGAGGTATTGAATAACTCAGGGATGGAAAAATCAGAGAGAATCCTTATCCTCAATGACTTGTATGACTGGTGTTTAACAGTAGACAGCTACCATCCTGTTCTCGATGATCTCTCGGAAGAGCTGGATATGTTAGGAACAGAGAGGAAATGAAATGAATCCGTATAAAATATTGGGGATTGATCTGAGCGCCGGCAAGCGGGAAATTGTCCAGGCCGCGGCAATGGCTCTGCGGGAAAGAAAATTTTCAGGCCATGAAGTAGCCCTAGCCCAAAAACAACTCCTGGACCCGGCATCCAAGGCTGTTTTAGATTTTCTCTACTTTATCGAAAGCAACCAGCGCAGAGCGGAAACCAAACCTCCTCAACCAGGGGAACGGCCTGATATAGCCGATTTGAAACGATTGATCTTGTTCGACACAAATCCATGAGAGAAGAAAAAGAGTTCCTGAAGAAAAAAATGATCGAGTTTCAGCTCAATATCGCCGAGATGAATAGATCTCTTCATGAACAGAAATATACCTTTGAAACCAAAGAAAAAAAATTATTTATTGAACTCTTTGAAATCCTGGACGCGTTTGACAATCTGGAAAAAACAATCCGTGCCAAGGAAGAAATCCTGGACAAGACAGCCATGCGGCTGGTCAAGTCTTTTCGCACAATCAACCGAAAGTTGCTTCGGCTTCTAAAGGCCAATCATATAGCGCCGATCGATCTTTCAGACAATACGGCCCGGATGGACCTTTGCAAAATCATCGGCACTGAAGTCAACCACGAACTGGAAAACGAGCATATTCTCCAGATCGAAAAATCCGGCTACATGGACACGCACAAAAATGTTGTGCTGCGAAAGGCAGAGGTGATCACGGTTTCTAATAAATAAAACTTATAAAACTTAAACACCCCCTCTTTTATGCCTGATGAACGTTTACGATTTGTCCAGCCCGCATGACGGGAAAAAAGTGAAACAAACAAGTCATTCTTGACATGGATGGTTCATTTTTTGTAACCTCGTAAGTAATACTTCGTTTGTCCCGCACACCCCGATATGAAAAAAATCCATTTTAGTGCCTTAGTGGTAATTTTCTTATTTTTTGTGGCAGAAAAACTCCGAAGTTATAAGTGACGCCTGCTGTGCCACA
>JAIWHJ010000235.1:0-4190 GCA_048629695.1 Promethearchaeota archaeon | reverse complement strand
CGACTTCCTAATTCGATGTTCAATGTTGGACGTTCGATGTTCGACGTTCATTTTGAAAAACGTGTCTAACCGACTGTTTGGACAATATTTTTTTACAACATTAAGCTCTTAATTGTTACTTGTTATCCAGACATCGAATTGCCGCCTCTCCTTGGATCCCCGGCCCCTTTATCGTCAGGAATCAGTGCATGGGCTCCGCCAAAGTAGAGATCCAGGTCATTCCACACGTTAACAGGCCATCCGGACGCAAGTTTGTTAATTGTATCCGGAGAAAAACCGGGTTCTATCTGGATTGAGGAGCCGTCCCAGTGAATCCGGGGTGAATTCACGGCCTCTTTGATATCCATTCCGAAATCCACCACATTGCTTATTACCTGGGTCATTGCGGTGCGGATGCGTTTGCTCCCGCCGCTTCCAAGTACCAGTTTCACCTTCCGGTCCTTGACAAGCATGGAAGGCGACATCATTGAGGATATTCTCATGCCGGGCGGACTGCTGTGAAAGCCGTTCGGATGCAGGTCGTCTTCGCCCATCATGTTGTTCAGCATGATCCCGGCGCCTGGTGCGTAATAGCCTGATCCTTCTCCGTTTGATGTGGTCATGGCCGCCACATTGCCCTCTTTGTCAACAACACTTATATGTGTTGTTCCGCGTCTGAACGTTTTCCTGTTGATCTTGCCCGGTTCGTTGGATTTGTTTTTCAAACGCTCGACCTCCATCATAATCGATACAAGCGTAGTCATGTGAGAAGGTGAACCCCAATCCGTATTAGAGAGGGTTTCCTGTTCCAGGAGGCTGAGGCCCGCGCAGATGAGTGTGCCCCCAAGAGAAGGCCCGGGATTCGTCAGATAGCGCAGGCCCCTGTATGTTATTTCAAGCGGATCACGTTCGATCACCTCGAATGAGGCCAGATCTTCAAGCGTGAGCAGACCCTGTCCCTGTTCCATGTCAGCGACAATTTGTTCTGCAATATCACCCTTGTAAAAATTTTCCCCCTTGTCTTTAGGGAGCTGTTCCATATAGTCTGCAAGTTCAGTATAAAAGACCCGGTCTCCGCGGGTTATGTATTTTCCGTCAGGGGTGTATAGTTTTTTTCCTGTTTTGTTAAGAACCATTATGGGTTTAAGCAGATTGAGGAAATAGGCCTGGTGATGGTTCAATTCCACGCCTTGGCGGGCAATACTCACAGCAGGCGCCACGATTTTTTCAAACGCCAGGGCGCCCAGGCGTTGATGCACGTGAATGAATCCTTTCAGATTTCCTGGAACGGCAACCGATCCCAGACCTATGTTGAAATCCTGGTCTGATCCGGGGAAATGGACTGTAACCGGGAAAAAATGGGGCGTAAGATCAGTTCCGGCCCGCCCCTTGCCCGGCGTATCCGGAAAAAAGTCAAAGAGCATTTCTCTGCCCTGACTGGTGCGGGCCATGAGAAAACCGCCGCCGCCAAGACTGGTAAGCGCGGGTTCCACAACCGCGCCGGTAAATCCTGCTGCCACGACTGCGTCAAAGGCATTGCCTCCCTGCTCCAGTATCTCGATGGCCGTTCGGCTCACAAGCGGATGTCCTGAGGCAACAATGGCTTTCCCTTGTTTTGTCACTTCCAGAAATCTCCCTTTAATTTTTCGATAATGGCCTTAAATTTGTAGTTTTCAGCATACATGCTTTTTTGGCAGTGAGCGCTTGTCCCTTTTTTAATTATTTTTTTTACGGCAGCAAGGAATTTTATACAGGAAAGCTCTTTTGCCGTCAGGCGGACGGCTTCGAGCAGTTCGTCCGCGGCCTGTCCGAGGTCTGCCTGCCCGGTTGCGGCCGGATCGACATATTTTCCCTTTAGTCCGTATCTGGCTGCCTGCCATTTATTGGTCAGGATGATTTCTTTTTTCATATCAGGCGCTTTTATCCTGCCTTGTGCCAGCCCAGCCACAAGCGCCTGAATCAGGGCTGTAATTCCGAGAATTTCATCTAAACGTGCAGGAAGGTCACAGAGTCTTATCTCAATCGTTCCAAAGTCCGGATGGGGGCGCACGTCCCACCAGATTTCCCGAATTCCGCTTATTATTTCCGCATCTTTCAGCATTAACATAAGGTCCTTGAAATTTGACCAGTTTCCGATCCTGTCCGGGATGCCTGATCGAGGCAGGGTGTCAAACAGCTTGGTGCGGTAAGAATAAAAGCCTGTGTCTTCGCCTTGATAAAACGGTGAAGAGGTTGTCAAGGCCAGAAGGATCGGAAGAAATGGACGGATGTCATCACAGACCCTGACCGCGGTTTCACCGTCCGGCAGACCTATGTGGACATGCAGTCCCTGTGAGATCAAACGTCTTCCGGCATGCTGCAGGTCATCCATTATGGACCTGTAGCGGTCGTCGGGGTACAATTCCTGGTCCATGTATCGTGCAAAAGGGTGGAGGCTTGCGGAAAAAAAACAACAGTTAAGTTTTGCTGTAAGTGATTCGAGAAATCCGCAGGTCTCGGTAAGGTCCTGTTCAACCTGGGCCATGTCATTGCATATTGCCGTGTTTATCTCCACCATGGCCTGGTAAAATTCAGGCTTGATCTTCTTCCTGAACTGCTCGGGGATCTCATTAATGAGTTCAGGCGCCCTGGATGCAAGGTTCAGGTTATCAGAGTCCAGAATCTGGAATTCCAGTTCAACTCCAATGGTATATGGAGCGCTTTGGTGAAAAGTCGGGAATTTCATTTTTTTACGTTCCTGATCTCATCTATCCTGTCAAGCGCTGTCAATGCCACTTTGGCCAGAAAGGCGGCGCCCACGGGCAGCGCCTTTTCGTCAAAGTCGAAAAACGGGCTGTGGGCCGGGGCATTTTCAAATCCCTTTTTCATGGCCCCGAAACGGACAAAACAGCCGGGGACATGTTCAAGATAATACGAGAAATCCTCGCCGCCAAGGCTTGGGTACGGCAGCCCCATTACACCTGAATCGTTAACAACCGTTGAAGCGGCATCCCGTGCAATATCAACGGCTGTGGGATCGTTTATAACAGGAGGATACCCTTTTGTAAATTCAACGTATGTCTCGGCGTGGTACAGATCTTCCATCGCCTTTACCATTCGTGTAAGTCCTGCAATGATCTTTTTGCGTGCCTGGGGATGGGTGGCACGTATGGTGCCTTCAAGCACGGCATGTTCGGCTATTACATTGGCGGCGGAACCCGCCCTTATCCGTCCAACGGTCACAACAGTGGGAAAGGCGGGATTTATCTCTCTTGAAACAAGGGTCTGGATGCTCATCACAAGGAGACTTGCAACCACAATGATGTCAACGGTTTCGTGTGGTTTTGCGGCGTGACCGCCCTTGCCGCTTATTTTTATGTGAAATGAATCCGTGTACGCGCAGATAAGTCCTGGTTCCACGGCAATCCGGCCCACTTCGAAGTGGCGGTCAATATGGCCTCCGAATATGGCATCCACGCCTTTAAGGGCGCCTTGGCTGATCATGGTCCTGGCTCCCCCTTCCCCTTCCTCTGCCGGCTGGAATATAAAGACTACGCGGCCGGGAATTGATTGCTTTTTTAAAAGTGCGGCAGCGCCTAACAGCATTGCCACATGACCGTCATGACCGCACGCATGCATGACGCCAGGATTCTTCGAGGAAAATGAGAGGCCTGTTTTTTCTTCAATCGGCAGCCCGTCCATGTCAGCACGCAGGGCTATGCATGGGGCGGAAGGGTCTTCGTCCCCCAGGGTTGCGATTATTCCTGTGCCGGCAATTTCGAAATGGAACGGAATATGAAGTTCCTGGAGTTTCTGCCTGATATGCATGGACGTATTATACTCCTGGAATCCCAGTTCAGGGTGCCGGTGAATATGTCTACGGATATCCCTGATCCAGTTTCTCAGTTCACGGTCAGGCTTAAGCGAGGATTTCATGTTTGTTTCCTTAAAACCAGTACTCGATGACATAGGTTCCGGGTTCAAAGGTTCAAGGTTCATTTGATCGGAATTTTTTCCTATTCAATTCTGAACCCTGAACGTGGAACCTTGAACCGCAATCAACGGATTGTATTGAGATCTAATATTTACAGGATATTTTCCATCAATAGCAAGTCATTTTTTAGTCAGCCCTTAGGATTCGGCAAAAAATAAAATGCTATTTTGTTATATTTGTCGGAAGTGGGACTTTAGTCCCACAAAGCCACTGCATCCCACAAAAGGCGGGACTAAAG